>JADDPM010000178.1 GCA_016781885.1 Rubrobacter sp. | reverse complement strand
CGGCCGCCGGGCGGCAGCCACCCGCGGAAGCCGGCGATGAGAACGCCGTGGGCCCCACGAGGCTCCCCGAGGGGCACGAATAAGGCAAATCGGACGTCCTCCACGCCGTAGACCCTGGAGACTGTCACGCCCTCCTCGTCGGCGTCCTCCATTTCGGGCCCTGCGCTCGCCAGAGAGACGGCGTCGAACTTCCCACTCGCAGAGGTCCAGCTTCCGGACACCCCTTCGTCGGGGTCGAGGAAGAGGGCGATCCCGGCGAGGTTCTTCGCATTCAAGGGCAGCGCCAACGCCTCGGCAATCCCGTCGGGATCTCTCGCGTCAGACGCGGCCTGCTGGGCTGCGCGAACGGCCCGTGTCTCGGCCCTACGAAGCCTAGACAGCGCTTGGGCCAACCCGCTGCCGAGCACGCCCCCGACGAGGCCAGTAATCGGATAGAAGACGAACTCCCACCAAAGCGCGTTTGGCCAGCGAACCTGTATTACGATCAGGACCGTCCATGCGGCCACGATCCCGCACGCCATACCGCCAGCCAGTCGAAAGCCCCTGGCCTGTTTGCCGGCGAAGCACCATACGCATGCCGCCATAAGCCCGAGCAAGAGGACGTTGCCCGGGCCGCTCATGAACCGCACGAACTCCTCCAGCACCCCGTCCGGCACCGGCGCGTCCCGTACCATGCGGTACCCCGCCGCGAGCAAGTAAGGACTCAAATAGATGCCCAACGCCACCGTCAGGGTTCCAGCCAAGAGGCCCGCCAGACACGCACGTCTGATACGTTTGAACCTCAAGCGTGTCATTCTCAACACGGGCGCGCCCTCGTCAGCCCCGGCGCGTGGACCACCCGATCGTTGACCGACGCCTGCACTACGCGCTTCGCCCATGTCTTATAGTCGCCGGCGAACGACCAAGGTCGTCCCCAAGAAGAGTGCACCAGCCAGGAGAAGAAGGCGCGACCTACCCCAAGTTAGGCTGTCCGAGCCAACGGCCTGTATCCGCTGATCCCCGGGCCCGTCCTCGCCGGTCTCGCTGCTCGACCCAGATACCTTCGAAGTCCACTGGGTAGCACCTTCGACCTCACGCGCCGGTCCGTTCTTGCCATCGCCTTCAACCATCCCCTGCCGTATGGAGTCGGACGTGTTATCGGTGCTCCGCGCAGAACCGACAACCGAACCGCTGGACCCTTCCTCTGAAGAGCGCGCCAGGAGACGTTCCGCGAGCACGGACGCAGCGCGAACGGAGCCGCGCGAACCGTCCCCTCTTTCGGCATTCCCCTCCCTATCGTACGGAACTCTGGCCTCGCCTCTAAGCGCCGTACGGGATCTGTGCATCGGGGTCGACCCCACGGGCGCGGATGCGCCGCTCGCCGTAGCTTTACTTCCGCCGGTGTTGGGTGAAGCGGCGCTCTCTTTCTTACGTTCCTGAGACGCCACTTGGCCCACCGGCGCACTTGCCTTCACCTGTCGCTTCGCGTCACCGTCTTCGACTGCCTCGTTGCGCTCCTGCCTGTTGGCTTCGCCAAAGACCAATGCCCCAAAGACACGCCAGAACGCTGACCCCACCGCCACCTCGCGTCCTCCGTCGGGCGAGGAGTGGGGGTCTGCGCGTCCGACTCTGTCGTCAACGTCTGCCGCGTCGTCGGCGGAGTCTAGAATGCCCGCTCCGCCAGGGCCAAATTCGCAACGCAGACCACCGGGCTTCAGGCGTCCCTCCTCGTCGTAGAAGTAAACGCAACGTTGGCCTTTCCATCGCTCCGGCACCATGGCCTTTCCGCTTTCCCAATCGTCGAATCGTGGGTGCACACAGGTGACGATCGTTTTCTGCCGGTGCACCTCGCCTAACTCATTGAATTTCCGTCTAATATTCTTGTAACAATCGAAATTCGGTGGATGCTCAGCCTCAACCCCGCAGTCGGTCTTGCAGTCGATCTGGTAGATGTACTCGTCCGTGCTTCTCTCATAGGAGAGGAAACCCGGGTAGATTCTCGGGTCTCGGGGACGCAGGCTCTTGTCATCCGCCACCGGCGCGTCGCCGTCGCAGCTCTTATTATCGCAGGCGGACGGACCCACCGGATCGGCACCCGTCTCACCTCCGGGTTCCGTCGGCGTCGGCGACGCGGAACTGGGGGCGGAGGCCGAAGCGGACGATGCGGGCTCGTCCGACACTGGCGGCATTCCCTCAGGGGACTGGACGACTGCCGGAGGGCTGGTCGAAGCATCCAATAGCGCGCTCGCACTCGCGGACGCTGAACTACTGGCCGAGGCCGCCGCGTTCACCGGAACAGGCTCAACAGCGTCGGTGGTGTACTGAGATGCCGCCGCGCCAGGCGTAGCTTCTTGAGCATGGGCTGCGAAAACCTCGAAACAGGATCCGATCCAGATGACCGCGGTCGCGACCGCCAGCACCTGCAACAGAGCCTTCATAATCCCGGTCCCTCGTGTCCCGCGTTGAGATCTTCGTACACTTAGACCCTTACTTCCTTAGAGTCTTCACGCTACAAACCACGCCTACTAACCCAACAAACGCCAAACGATCGGTACGGTCTACTACGACGATGTGCGTCACTCAGTAGCGTACTAGCACACGCCGAAACTAGCAATGGCCGACACGTGGGTTTGGCCGATCGGCCACGAAGTTTGGCAGACCGGCCAATGGCTGATCGGCCACAAAGTTTGGCAGACTGGGCGATGCTGAAGTCCTTCTCGCTGGCCCACAATGCTTCGCATGGAGTCTTCAGTAGGTAATGGTCAGTGGGTGAGAACGCGGCAGTTATGGCCTAACGGTCTTTCCGAAGGCATCATGTTCGGCTGCTCATTCCGTTTTCCTGACCGAAGCCAATGATCGGTAGCGTCCGCAAGCACTACGAGTGCTACCACTCGGCCTGGGACATTGGCGTTCAACGTCAGAAGGCCTTGGCGGACCTGCTCCTTCTCGAGTTCGAGGGTCCCGAGTTCTCCACACTTTGCGCCGCTGCCCAGCGGATCGGGGAGGCGCTCGAGGTGGAGTTCCGCTCCGTCTACGAGTGGCTCCCGAACGACGCGCTTCTCTTGCGCTCGGGGGTGGGTCGGGTGGAGGGGGGCCGTAGGAAAGACAGCCGTGCCCGCCGGCTCCGCCCCCGTAGACCCCACCCACGCCGACCCAACCACAAAACGCACACCGGCGGTCGGCGTGCGCCGAAAGGAAGGATACAACCATGCAAACGGATAACCCCGAGACGAAAGGTCCCGCCGCCCGCCGCGGCCTCCCTGGCGAAGAGAGCCAGCGCGAACTCGCGAGGCTCTCACAGCTCTCGCTCGAGGGCACCGGGGTATCGGACCTCGCCCGCGAGGTCGCGGAGACCGCGGCGGAGGTGCTCGGCGCGGACCTCGCCTACGTGATGGAGCTCCTGCCCGAGGCCAGGACCCTGCAGCTCACGGCCGGCGTCGGCTGCGACGAGAACCTCCTCGGCTCATTCACCGTGCCCGTGGGCCCCGGCTCCAGGCTAGGCTACGTCAGCCAGGCCGGCCTCACGATGATCTCCGACGAGCCGGTGGTCGTGCGCGACCTCCACGCCGAGGGGAGCTTCGAGGGTTGCGAGCTGCTGAAGCGACACGGCGTCCGCAGCGGCATAACGGTGCGCGTAACCGCCAAAAACATGGACCACGACTACGGGATATTGGGCGTCCACTGCCGCGAGTCCCGGGAGTGGACCCAGGAAGAGGAGGACTGGCTCTCCGGGGTCGGCAGGGCCCTCGGGGCCGCCGCGCG
>JADDPM010000177.1 GCA_016781885.1 Rubrobacter sp. | reverse complement strand
CAGCCTGCAACTGTACGTCAACGATAGCTATATACATGCCGCCCTATGGGCTTCGCCAGCAGGCGACACCCCCACAGTTGAACTAGCGTTTGGTTACGCTTGCGTATTGCTGCAGTGTTTTTATGATATGCATACCCTATCGCTGTGTTTCGGGGCCATGCCGAACAGGCGATCTCCGCCGAGCAGGAATGGCACTATAGGAGAGGTCTGGCCTCTATTCAGAAACTGTACCGCACCCCTTCTGCAGCGTCTCACGCCCTCTCTCCTTCGTCCATTTTCAGAAGCTAGAGCACGGCGACCAGTATGATCCAGAGCGCCGCCCATCCCACGAGCAAACCCGCAGCCCTGGGCCATCGCTCCTCCGGCAACGTGGCTTCGGCGACGGCGGCGGGGAGGCAGCCGAGGTAGAACAGACCGACGAGGGGCAGCGTGGCCCCCGGTGTGGCGACGGCGGCGAAAGGTAGGGCGGAGGCCGCCTCGGCGACCCACGCGAGTACGGTAACGAGGAACCCGTTCGAGGCGTTGATGAGGTAGGCGAGCGGCACGAAGATGCTGCCGGCGAGGGTCCCGAGAAGGCCCAGGGTGAGTATGGGGCCGGAGAGCGGCACGGCGACGAGGTTGGTGAGCACCCCGATCACCGAGACCTCGTCGAAGCTCGCTGCGACGATGGGGGCGGTGGCTATCTGCGCGGCCAAAGAGACGGCCAGGAGGTTCGATAGGAGCTCCGGCGGCTCCTTTACGGGACGTAGTACGGTGCTCTTTACCAGCGGCAACAGGGGTTTCCTCAAAAGCAGTATGCCAAAGACGGCGGCGACGGAGAGTTGGAAACCAGGGTTGTAGAGGAGTAGGGGGTTCCAGGCGAGGACGGCGGCGAGCATCGTGGTCATGAAGTGGAGAGGTGAGATCTGGCGTCCGAAGAGCGGTGCTGCGAGCACGAAGGTCGCGACGACCCCGGCGCGTATCGCCGACGGCGGCGCGCCCGCGACGAAGATGTAGAGCCACATGAGCCCCAGCGTGACCGGGTTACGGAAGAGCATCGGCACTGCGAAGAGACGTAGGACGACGTAGATCATGGCCGCCAATACCGCGACGTGCTGCCCGCTTATAGCGAGAACATGAGTAATGCCACTTCTCTGGAACGCCTCCTCTAACTCCTCGGGTATTCGTGAGGAGTCGCCGAGGACCATCCCGCGCACCACTGCCCCCTCCCGGGGCCTCAACCCGTAGCCCAAGGCCAGGCCGGTCTGCCGGTGGACACGCCCGACCCATCCCCGCTCGTCGTCCACCGGCGAGACGCCCTTTGCGTAGATCACGCCGGAGATGCCCCGGGTTTGTAGGTATTGCCCGTAATCGAATCCATCCTCCCTCGTCTCGGGCCGCTGGAGCTTGCCGTTTACCCGCACCCTGTCGCCCACCCCGGCGCGTATGTCGCCCGCGTAAGCCTGTACGCCCCCGCCGCGCAGGACCTCCTTCTCCTCGTACCACAGGTGCTCCACGTGTACGTCCGCCCGGTAGCCGATCTTCGTGGGAACGGGAGCGGAGATCACACGTCCCACCACAACTACCTCGCCGGGCTCGACAGCGGCGAGCTCCATCAGTGGGTCGGAGGCCATCGCGTGCAGGAGCGCTATTCCAACCCCGCCTCCCACGAACAGCGGACCGATCAGGGCCATCAACCGCCAGCCCTCCGGGAGGACTCCGGGCCGGACGGCGGCCACGCCCGTGACGACTATGCTCACGAGGACTAGTGCCGCCGCGACCGGAGCGGCGACCGTGCCCGCGACGATTCCGACCGCGAACAGCAACGCCCAGAGATCCAGACGTACTGGTGGGGAAAGGTCGAGGACGGGACCGCCCTCGCCGGTCCTGCCGGCGGCTTCAGATCGTTGCAAAGGGCTTTATCTTCTCGAGCGTTTTGGGACCGATACCCGGCACGTCCTCTAATGAAGAAGTTCCGTTGTGCAAACGACCGACTAAAGCACCCCTTACTTCAAAGCCTTCCTCGGTTGGTATCACCTCCAATCTCAGCATCCGGTAGACCTTGTTCCTCTCCTGCCCGGTGAGACTATCCAAGCCCTCCGGCACTCTCTCGGACCAGGACTCAAGCAGGGCGTCCCGGTCCCTCTCTAACTCGCTCATCCGCGCTTCCCGAACCTCCAGCGCCGAGAGCTCGGCAAGTGCCAGCCGCCGGGTTTCTTCAATCCCCTTGATCTTTGAGGCAAGCTCTTCCAGGGTCATAAGCCCGGCCGCCTGCTGGTCCTGATACGCAGCTCGCAGCCGGTCGCACTCTTCTAGCTTCTTCGTCCATGCTGCGGCCTGCTCGCCAGAGTCCCGGCAGCCTGCCTCACTCTCCCGATCTATTAGAGCATTCATGCCGACCCTAATCCTCTCGGGGTCCTTGAGGAGATTAGAGACGAACTCCCACACCAGAGGTTCAACTTCTTTGGCCTGTATTGATCGTTGTCGGCAAGGACCCATGTTCCTGAGTTCCCTACGGCTGCGACAGGAGTAGTAATGATAGATTCGCTCAGGTGCGGGGTTCGTGTGATGAGTAACCATGCTGACGCCACAAGAGCAGCGCATGAGTCCCCTAAGCTCCCATTCCCGAGCCAGGCGCTTCCTCTCCGACCCCTTGTTCACGGCCATCATGCTGCGTGCCTGGTCTACCAGTTCTCGGGGTAGCCATGCGGGCACCGGTACAGCGATCCACTCCTCCTTGGGCCTCCAGGAGACCGACCTGCGCGTCTTGTACCTCCGCCCGCCCTCGCCGTCTGGTTCTGAGTACGTCTCCCTCGTGACCTTCCGACGGTTGAACCACTGGATGCCGTACTCGCCTTTGGGATCGAGCCGCGCCAGCACGTCGGGAGCCACCAGCCCGGAGATCTCCTCGTAGGTATGCGGCCGGTAGACGTCGCACTCGATAAGCCGCTTGATGATTATTCTGTACCACGTCGGCGAGCCTTTCGGCGATCTTATCCCTTCGGCGTGGAGGCGGGTCTGGATCGCGCCCGTACCGAGACCCTCCGCCGCCATACGGAACATCTTCTCAACCACGACCATCTCCGGCTCGTAAATCACCAGCCCTTCCTTGGTCTCGTTCAGCTTGAAGCCATAGTTGGCGTTTGGTGAGACAGCGCGTCCCTCGCGAGCTTTCCTTGCTCTCCCCCGCCGGCTCCTCTCAGCAAACTTGGCACGTTCGAACTTGGCGAGCTGGTCGAGGATGCCGTCGGTAAGCTCCCCCTCTGGAGAGTCGTCTCCCCTATCGTTGAGAGCTCTAAGCTTGCAGCCGCGCTTGCCGAACTCCTGCTTGAGCAGGTAGATGTATGCAGGCTCGCGGGATAGGCGATCACGATCCTGTGCCAGCACGACCGAGACACCACCGGCGGCCACTAAGTCGCGCACCCGGTCCATTCCCGGCCGCGCAAGGCTCGCTCCGCTGTGGCCAGGGTCTAGGATCTCCTCTAAAACCTCGTATCCTTCGTGGACAGCGTACTCTTTCAAGGCTTCTATCTGCTGAGCGAGGGAGTAACCACTCCTGGCCTGCTCTTCGGTGGACACGCGGGCATAGAGAATTGCCCTCTTAGGGCTGTGGCCGTTCGTGTTGGGCATGGCTACTCTCCGACGATTTGGGCGGGCTTCACGCCGAGAGCTGCGGCAAGCTTGCGAAGCGTGGAAGGCCG
>JADDPM010000176.1 GCA_016781885.1 Rubrobacter sp. | reverse complement strand
GCCTTCCCGACGACCATGACCTATTGACGGAAGCTCTTAGTCAGTCTCCCATATCGAGTCGAGGTGAAGGTGCAACCGAACTAGCACCGAAAGAGGACGTGCTCGGCGGAGAAGCCCGGTCCCAGGGCCGAGATGGCCCCGTACTCTCCGCTCCCCGCCGTGTAATCCTCCAGGAACCGTTCGAGGACGAAGAGGACAGAGGCACTGGACATGTTCCCGTAGTTCTTTAGGATCTCCCGGGAGAGGACGAGGCTGCCAGGCTCTAAAACGAGGGCTTCTTCGTAGGCTTCGAGCACCTTCGCTCCTCCAGGATGGACGACCGCATGTCGAAGGTCTTCGGGAGCGATCCCATACTTCTCGCAGGCCTCCTGCACGGTCGCCCGCGTCCGCCTCTGGACTATCTGGGGTACGCTCCTAGCGAAGCGGACCTTGAGGCCACTCTCCACCAAGTCCCACCCCATCACGTCCCCGGTATCCGGCCAGGTAGTGCTGTGGCTGCCCAAGACCTCCGGTCCTTCCCCCGCGCCGAGCAGTGCGGCGGCGGCCCCGTCGGCGAAGAGGCTCGCCGCCACCAGGTTGCTCTTGGAGAAGTCCCCGACCTGAAAAGTAAGGCCGCATAGCTCTACCGCGACCACCAGCACCAGTTCCTCCGGATACGCGCGGGCGTAGTCCGCCGCCCTAGCCACCCCGGCCGCCCCGCCGGCGCACCCCAACCCCCATACCGGGATGCGCTTGAGGTTGGAGCTGAAGCCCAGCTCGAAGAGCAACTTCGCATCTAGGCTCGGGGTGGAGATGCCGGTGGTGGAGATAAAGAAGAGCGCCCCAACCTCCTCCGGCTCTACCCCCGCCCGGTTCAGGCAGCGGCGTGCGGCCTTCTCCGAAAGCTCCAGGGCGTGCTGTACGTATAAGGCGTTCCGCTCGGGGAACGACCACTCCCGCCCGAACCACTCCAGCGGTCGACAGAAGTGGCGTGTCTCTATCTCACTGTTGTCAAAGATCGAGAGCAGCCGGTCCAGATCCCGGAACTTCCCGGCGAAGAGCCGGCGGGCGAACTCCTTAATCTCCCCTTGCTCCATGCGGTGGGGCGGGACGGCCGTGGCCGCCGAGAGGATGCGGGGGTTGTTGTACCGATGGTTAATCAAGGGGGGGCTCTCCTGACATCTCGCGGCGGCACGCAACCTGCTCTGCCCTAGGCCCTTGCTGTCGTACCACCCTGCGAGGAGAACGCGACCGCGATGCCGGCTGCGCCCAACGCCAGGTGGATGATGTTGTCGACGATGCTGTAGCCGTGGGGGAGCAGTCCGAAGAGGAAGGGTATGATGAAGCCGAGCACGCCCACCAGCAAGTAGACTACGCCCAACCCGCCAACCACGCTGCGAGCGAGCCCCTCGTCCCGCTGCCCGAAGCCGACGTAGGCTAGAAGTCCGCCTGTGACCAGGTGAACAATGTCCTCCACTATATCTATGTTTACGAGGCCGAGCAGCGACTGCTCTCCCAGGAGCAAGCCCACCACCCCGATCAGGATGACCACCACCCCTACAACCCCTGCGTACGTCCTTGCCAATCTTCGTCCTCCTTCTTGTCGTAATCGTCGTTCAACGGAAGTTTTTGCAGCAAGCCCTCACGATAGCTCCTCAATTCTTTATCAGTCCTGCTCTTCCTCCTCTCTGACAGCCCTCTCCGCCGCCCTAAAGCCGATCTTCGAGTGGGTGCCGTCGCAGAACGGCTTCGTCGTCGAAGCCCCGCAACGGCACAACGCTATCGTCTGTCGATCGGAGGGGAACCGGTTGCCCTCGGCGTCGACGACGACCACCGCACCCTTCACCAGATACGGCCCGTTATCGAGGGCATTGATCTTTAACTTCTGCTCGGCCATAGTCACATCCTCCTTGTTCTCTATTTTCTCTTTAGCTCGTTGCAGACACCGTCATTAGAATCTGGTACGAGGTTCCTCACCCTCTTCTCCGCTCATCGGTCGAGCCCTCACTCGCCGATCGCCCGGAAAGCGAGTTGGGGGAGTTCAAGTGCGCCCCCTGGGCCACCCCCACGCCCAGCCGTTCGACCAACTCGCCGCCGAACCAGCCCGTCGCCACTGCCAGACCCGCGCCCAGCAGGGAGAGAATAATCGGGATGGCGCCCGGCTCCCCCGGCGCATCCATACGCAACAGCCAGCTCACAGCGAACAGCACGACCATACTCACGCTTAACAGAGCGTGCATCACGCCGATGGAGTGGGCACGGGTACCCTCCGGCACGCGCGCGAAATCGATCGCGCCGAACACTATCGCAGCCAACCCACCGATCACGCCAGCGGCGATCATCCAAAAGGCGATCTCCGACCATTTGCCGTTGTCCGTGAGCAGGTAAACGACATCGAAGACAACCGACGTCAAGAGCAGGCCCAGCGGGAACGGGATGAGCATGGGATGTATCCGGTGTCCGAACAGCTTGGCTCCTCTACTCTCCATGTGCCGATCCTCCCTCTAAAATCCACGGCCGTCAGCGGTGGATGTTCGATCTTCAACACCCGCAGAATAACCAGCTTCCAACAATATGTCAAGTAAATACTATATTTAATAGACAAACTGACTTTCCCCCGGTAAGCTAGGGACAGACGACCGGAAGGAGAGGGTTGACGACGACACGTTGGGATCGGAAGTTTTTTGCGAGTACACGTGGGAGCATCGTGACGCTGCTGCGTCGCACCGGCCACACCGTCGAGGAGCTTGCTCAGGCCGTTGGCCTTACCGACAACGGCGTCCGCTCCCACCTCGCCATCCTCGAGCGTGACGGAATCGTACGCCAGCGTGGCACGGTGAGCCGCGGTGGCGGGGGCGGTGGCAAGCCTGCCTATGTCTACGAGCTAACGCCGGAAGCCGAAGCCCTGTTTCCGAAGGCATATGGACCGGTACTGCGTCAGCTCCTGGACGTCATGTCCGAGCGTCTGGGGCCCGAGGAGACTGAGGTGCTGCTAAGGGCGGTAGGAAGCCGCATAGCGGATGAGCGAACTGTACCGGCGGACGGCTTCTTGCGCACGCGGCTTGAGGCGGCTGTCGCCGTGCTGGATGAGCTGGGTGGTCTGGCGGAGCTAGAGCAGTGTGACGGCACCTTCGTCATCCGCGGTTATAGCTGCCCGCTAACCGGCGTGATCCCGGGCCACCCGGAGGTCTGCCGGCTCGCCGAGGCTCTGCTCACGGAGTTGGTGGGCGTGCCGGTAAACGAACACTGCGATCGCGGCGAGAATCCCCGCTGCTGCTTCGAAGTAGTGGGCGTCGAAGATGCCATGCGAAGAAGGCCTCCATCGGCGTAGAAGCAGGCAAAACAGAGGGCCGGAGCCCCGAAGGATCCTGGCCCTAGTTACGCAAGATTCTGGCAGTTGGGATCCGAGCGTACGTCACCCTGCGCGCTCAGGCTAACCAATCCCGGGTTGTTGTTCGACACAGGCGCACAGCTTCTGTTTTTGCCGTCCTACTCGCCGGATCTGAACCTCACAGAAGAGGCTTTCAGCAAAATAAAGAGCATCGTACGTAAGGTGGGAGCTCACACCCGCAAAGCGCTGGAGGAGGCTATAGCCGCGGCGATATCGGCGGTAACGCCCGAAGGCGCGGCGGGCTGGTTCGCCCACGCTGGCTATGAGCCGCAGGATCAACCTATGTGAGTACCGCTGCGGGCCCTATAGTAGTACTACTCTCGTCGAAGTTCCTGTCACCGCCCGGCTGCTCTTACAGCGGTTCTCACGACGATTG
>JADDPM010000346.1 GCA_016781885.1 Rubrobacter sp. | reverse complement strand
AACCCCTCGTCGCCGCGCGCCCTTACCTCGACGAACGGCGTCGGGTAGCCCTGCTTGGCCCTGTACTCTAGCTGCTCCTCCTCCGGCAAAGCCTTTATCTCCGGGGTGATACGGGCGACGCTGCCTATGGGGGCCATCTCGGTCATACCCCACGCATGGACGACCTCGATGCCATGACGCTCCTTATACGCTTCTATGACGCCCTTTGGCGCGGCCGCCCCGCCGATGACCATCGAGTGCAACGCCGAGAGGTCGTACGCCTCAGGCTCCTTGTCCAGGGCCTGCAGCATCGCGAGGAAGATTGTAGGCACGCCGGCTGTGAACGTGACCTTCTCCTGCTCGTAGTCCTCGATAAGGCTCGCCGGGTCGAGGTGCTGCCCCGGCAGGACCTGCTTCGAGCCCGCGAGCGTCGCCGTGTACGGCAGGCCCCAGGCGTTGACGTGGAACATCGGCACGACCGGCAGCACGCAGTCGTTGTCCGAGAGCGAGAAGGCGTTCCCCATCGCCGACATCATCGAGTGGAGCACCACCCCACGATGCGAGTAGAGCGCCCCTTTAGGGCGGCCCGTAGTACCGGAGGTGTAGCACAGCGCCGCCGCCTGCCTCTCGTCGAGCTCGGGGTACTCGAAGTCGTTCTCGTCGGCGCCTTCTAACAGCTCCTCGTAGGAGATCATCCCGTCCGGCACGGGCTCGTCGCCGTAGTTGAACACGATTACGTGCTGAACGGTCTCCGCGTTCTCCCGGAACTTCTCGAAGATCGGCAGGAGGGGCTCGTCGACCATAAAGACTTTGTCCTCGGCGTGGTTGGCGATATAGGCGAGGTCGTCCTCGTGCAGCCTGGGGTTGAGGGTGTGCAACACCCCGCCGGAGCATGGCACGCCGAAGTAGGCTTCGAGGTGCTGATAGGTGTTCCAGGCGAGCGTCCCGACCCGATCGCCGCTCTCTACGCCCAGACCTTTGAGCGCCACGGCGAGCTTCTTGGCGCGGGAGACGAAGTC
>JADDPM010000345.1 GCA_016781885.1 Rubrobacter sp. | reverse complement strand
AGAGAAGACCTCCCTACGCTCGGTAGCGACCAAACCAACCGGCGTAAAGGAGGTCTTCTTCTTATGGATCTTAGCACCTTTATCGTCTCGGTCTTCTGCCTCATAGACGACCGGCTCAAGGGGCGCCGCGTTCGCCAGCGCGGCCCTTCTCCCAAGCTCTCCGACGCTGAGGTCCTCACCATAGAGATCGTCGGCGAGTTCCTCGGCATAGACACCGACAAGGACATCTACCTCTTCTTCAGAAGGCACTACGCCGAGTGGTTCCCGGCCCTTGGCGAGCTCCACCGCACCACCTTCTCGCGCCAGGCGTCTAACCTCTGGAAGGTCAAAGAGCGCCTCTGGCAAGAGCTCTTGGCTGAGAGCCCTCACGACCCTACCTTCGCCATCTGCGACTCGATGCCCTTGCCAGCGTGCCTGTTCGCCCGTGCCTACCGCTGTCGGCGCTTCAAGGGAGAGGCGGCCTTCGGCAAGGACACCCTCCTCAAGCAGACCTTCTACGGTTTCAGGGTGCATGTGAGGGTTTGCTGGCCTGGGGTCATCACCCGCCTCTCGGTGGCCCCCGCAAACGCCCACGAGCTCCACCTGCTCCCAGAACTCGCCGAGTCCACCTCTGGGCTGATCGTCGGAGACCGCAACTACCATTCGCCAAAGACCAGCCAGGAGTTGGCGGGCATGGGGGTCGAGTTGCTCGCTCCATACTCCTCCAAGAAGAGAGACCCTACCCCCAAAAAGAGCGCCTTCCTCAGTGGGCTTCGCTACCGGATAGACACGGTCTTTTCGCAGCTCACAGAGCGCTACTGCATAAAGCGGGTGTGGGCGCGCGACCTCTGGCACCTCACCAGCAGACTGCTGCGCAAAGTCCTCTCTCACACCGTAGCCTTCCTGCTCAACCACCGCTCGGGCAACC
>JADDPM010000175.1 GCA_016781885.1 Rubrobacter sp. | reverse complement strand
GGACTCGTTCCTCTCCTACGCGATGAGCGTGATCGTCTCGCGCGCCCTCCCAGACGTGCGCGACGGCCTCAAACCCGTCCACCGGCGCGTCCTCTACGCGATGCACGACCTTGGCCTGCAGCCGAACAGGCCGTACCGCAAGAGTGCTACGGTCGTCGGCGAGGTCATCGGTAAGTACCATCCGCACGGCGATTCGGCGGTCTATGACACGCTTACCCGCATGGCGCAGAACTTCTCGCTGCGGGCTCCGCTCGTGGACGGCCAGGGCAACTTCGGGAGCGTGGACGGGGATCCACCGGCCGCTATGAGGTACACCGAGGCTCGTCTCACTCGGATGGCCACGGAGATGTTGCGGGACATAAGCTCCGACACCGTGGACTTCGCTCCCAACTTCGACGAGAGCCAGCGGGAGCCGGTCGTCATGCCGGCGCGGTTCCCAAACCTGCTCGTCAACGGGAGCGACGGTATCGCGGTCGGGATGGCGACGAAGATACCGCCACACAACCTGGGCGAGGTCGTCGATGCAACCGTAGCGCTCATCGACGACCCTGAGCTTAGCGACGTGGAGTTCGCGGAGCACATAAAGGGGCCGGACTTCCCGACGGGGGGAATAATCGTCGGTCTCTCCGGGATACGGGATGCGATCCTGACCGGGCGTGGTTCGGTGCGGGTGCAGGCCAAGGCGCATACGGAGCAGATGAAGGGCAACCGGACTCAGATCGTGGTAACGGAGATCCCTTACCAGGTCAACAAGAGTTATCTCCTCCAAAAGATCGCCGAGCTCGTCAAGGAACGCAAGCTGGACGGTATCAGCGACCTGCGGGACGAATCCGACCGCAACGGAATGCGCATAGTCATCGAGCTCAAGCGCGAGGCGGTGCCGAAGGTCGTTCTGAACAACCTCTACAAGCACACCCAACTCCAGCAGAGCTTCGGGGTGAACCTCGTGGCGCTCGTAGACGGCGTGCCGAAGACGCTCTCCTACAAGCAGGTCCTCAGGCACTACGTCGCGCACCAGTTCGAGGTCGTGACGCGCCGGACGCGCTACGAGTTGGGCCGGGCGCAGGCGCGGGCGCACATACTCGAAGGCCTCTTGATCGCGCTCTCGAACCTCGACGAGGTCGTGGCGACCATCCGCAAGTCGCGCAGCGTGGAGACGGCGCGCAACAACCTGATGAAGAAGTTTAAGCTCTCCGAGCGGCAAGCGCAGGCGATTCTGGACTTGAGGTTGCAGCGTCTCACTGCATTGGAGCGTCAGAAGGTTGAGCAGGAACACCGGGACCTGCGTGAGAAGATCGAGTATCTGGAGAGTATCCTGGCCGACGACTCGAAGGTGTACGGGATCATCAAGGAGGAGCTCGCCGAGGTCAAGGCGACGTACGCCGACGAGCGGCGGACGGCGATTACGGTCGACGAGAGCGTGGACTTCGAGATTGAGGACCTTATCGCTGAGGAAGAGATGGTCATCTCCATCTCAAACGGCGGCTATCTGAAGAGTGTCCCCGTGAACACGTTCCGCAAGCAGGGCCGCGGCGGCGTAGGCGTGGCCGGCATGGAGTTGAAAGAGGGCGACTTTATCGAGCACCTCTTTATCACCACGACGCACCACTACATGCTCTTCTTCACCAACAGGGGCAAGGTGTATCGCCTGAAGGTACATCAGCTACCGAGGATGGGTCGCACGGCGAAGGGGCGTCATATTGCGAACTTGCTGCCGCTCGCGCAGGGAGAGAGGATCGCAACGGTCATCGCGACGAAGGACTTCAAGGAGGCCGAGCATCTCCTGTTCGCCACGAAGAAGGGTATCGTCAAGAAGACAGCGTTCCTGGACTACAACACGCCGCTGAAGAGCGATGGGATTATTGCGATCAACCTGGTCGAGGAAGACGAGCTCATAGCCGTACGTCAGGTCACCGACGGGGAGGACGTCGTGCTCGTAACCCAGAACGGTATGGGCATCCGTTTCTCCCACAAGGACGCCCGTCCTATGGGCCGTGCTACCGCCGGGGTCAAGGGGATCACGCTGAAGGAAGGAGACAAGGTCCTCAGCATGGACGTCGTTTCCGATACCGCCGACCTCTTCCTTATCACCGAGAAGGGCTTCGGCAAGCGCACCGAGCTCTCGCAGTTCAGGGCGCAGAGCCGGGGCGGTCAGGGCGTTATAGCGATGAAGACCGACGGCGAGCGGGGTCGCCTGTCAGGGGTGAGGGTCGTAAGGCCGGACCTGCACGAGCTGGTGATCGTCTCGAACTTCGGTACCACGATCCGGATAGACGCCGAGTCGGTCTCGCGTCAGGGCCGCTCCGCCCAGGGTGTCCGGGTGATGAACCTGCGCGCCGGCGACTCGGTGAGCGCCATAGCCAAGGTCGTCTCCAGCAGGGGAGCCGCCGAGGATGCCGGCGGAGAGGAACTCATGCTGGAGGAGATCGTCGGCGAGCACGAGGAGGGCGTGAACGGCGCGGCCGCCAACGGCGCGAGCCCGGATGGAGAGGTGGTGCATGGATAACGGAAGGACCTGCGACGGCGTGGTCGAGTGTACTGCACTCGTCCTGGCGGAGAGTTGCGCCGAGCTCGACGGACGGATCACCCTTTTCGGCATACTCGATGAGCTGAGGCCCAACGGTGCAGACGGTGGTTACTCCCTTGTGATCTACGCCAAGTTCGAGGGGTGCGAGCACGCTGACAGCGGCGAGCGGCGTGCTCGCATCCTCATTACCGACGAGGAGGGCGAGGTTCTCGAAGAGTCGGCCGAGTACTCCGTCTGGTTGAGCGGTGAGGAGAGCCCGGCGACCATCTTGGCGGCCTTCGACCTGCCGGGGGACCTGGAGGTCGAGGATACGCTGCTGTGGGTCGAAGCGGAGCTCGACGAAGAGACTTTGGCGCAGACGGCGATACCCCTGCGCGAACGATACAACGTATAAACGATACAGAGAGGCCCGGGATTCCCGGGCCTCTCTCACTATGGCTAAGGAACTGATTCAATGCCCGAAGATCTGGCAATATTCATCGACTGGGAGAACATCTACATCTCCACGGTTACGGAGTACGGCGCGAAGCCGAACGTCTCGGCGATCCTGGAGAAGTCCCGTGAGTACGGGCGCATAGTCTCCGCGACCGCCTACGCGGACTGGACCGACGGGGACTTCCGCCAGGCCCCGCCCACCCTGTACTCGAACGGCATCTCGCCGCGCTACATCTCCGCTCGTTACTTCCCCGGAGGCCGTTCGCAGAAGCGCCGAACGAACTCTATTGACGTGATGCTGGCGGTAGAGTGCGCGGACTTTCTGCACCACCACCCGCAGGTCGACACCTACGTGCTCGTGACCGGCGACGGGGACTTTATCCCTCTCGTGAGTCTGCTCCGCAGCAGGGGGAAGAACGTCGTGGTGATCGGGGTTTCGGAGGCGACCTCCTACCACCTTATAGAGTCCGCCGACCACTTCATCTCCTACGCCTCGCTGTTGGAGGAGGAGCGCGCCGCCCGCGCCCGCGACCGGCAGCCGAAGAAGAAGACGGCCGACCCCTACAAGGAGTTGGTGAGCGCGGTAGAGGCTCTCAAGAAGGGCGGCAAGACGCGGGTTCTGGGGCAGGTCAAGCAGCAGATGATCGTGCAGCTTGGCTCCTTCGACGAGCGCAACGAGGGCTTCAAGAA
>JADDPM010000174.1 GCA_016781885.1 Rubrobacter sp. | reverse complement strand
CATCAACGTGTCTTCCGTTGCGGGCAAGCGGGGGTGGGCGAATGCGTCCGCCTACTGTGCCTCCAAGTTCGGGCTCACGGGCTTCACGCAGGCGCTTGCAGCCGAGGGCAAGCCGCACGGCATCCGCGCGTGCATCCTGTACCCTGGCGGGATGGCAACCGGTTGGGGTACGTTTTCGCCCGAGGAGCGCGTATCGAAGGTGCGTGAGGCGTCTCGTGAGGAGTCGCTGCCACCGGAGCAGGTCGCGGGCTTGATTGTGTGGATCACAGCCGCGCCACCCGAACTCGTGCTCAACGAGGCGGTGATTAGCCCGCTTCAGGAGAAGGGCTGGCCATAACGCGATGCACCTGCTGAACTCGTGGCTTCTCTTCTGGGGACACCGGAATCTTTGCGCCCCTCGCACTGTTGTAAATCCATGACCTGTAAACATGGGTTTCAGGCTCTAAGCACAGCAAGGAGTATCAGATATGAGCGTGACCGACGAGCTACTCAAGAATAACGAGGCATACGCGCAGGAGTTCGACAAGGGAGAACTGCCAATGCCCCCAAGCCGACATGTCGCTGTGGTGGCCTGCATGGATGCCAGGCTCGATGTCCATAGGATTCTCGGGCTTTCGGAGGGCGATGCACACGTGATCCGCAACGCGGGCGGGGTGGTGACTGATGACGCTATCCGCTCGCTGGTAATCTCTCAGCGCCTGCTGGGCACCCGCGAGGTGCTACTCATTCATCACACCGACTGCGGGATGCTCACGTTCAAGGATGACGAGGTGAAGCAGCAGATCGAGGCAGAGGTGGGCATCAAGCCGGAGTTCGCGATGGAGGCATTCTCCGACCTTGAGCAGGACGTGCGGCAATCGATCGCTCGGATCAAGGCGAGTCCCTTCGTGCCGAACAAGGACAGCGTGCGCGGCTTCATCTACGAGGTCGATACGGGGCGGCTGCGGGAGGTCTCCTAGCCCCCGGTACGCCGGAGGCGTTCGCCAAGCGCAAGCAGTTGCTAAGGAGGGCTGAGGCACGAACTCGTGAGACGCTGGAGACGGCAATCGTCGAATCGTTCGAGTTGATCACCGCCAGGGATGCAAGGGGCTACTTCGCCCACTGCGGCTATGGCACCACCACCACACAAGCACATTGACTCTGCCCACTGCTGTAATGGTCCCCTAGGCCGCGCATGAATGCCGGTGTAGTAGGAATCGTCGACTCCCCGTTCAGCCACAGGCAGTTTCCAGGACCGTCTACCGAAACAGGCGGTCCAGGGTTTCCAACTTGATGTAAGGGTTGTCATAGTCGCCACCGTGCCGTGTGAGCCGGATGATGTAGTCGGGGTGAGTATTAACACTCGATCCGCTCGGGTTCTGCCACACTCCGTTTCCGCCAGGGCGTAGCGTGTAGTAGAAAGTATGCACCTTCGACACCGTCCCTGTGACTCCATACACGGGCTCCGCCCGCCTGATCCTCATCGTTACGTACTCGGTGTTGCCCTCAAAGGTCGAGGTGCGCTCGAAGGCATAGACGGGGTAGTTCCAGACCTCTCTGCCGGTCGTAAAGTCCATAATCAGCGCCCTCTGCTGCTCTCCTATCCAGTAGCGGACCTGCTCATCGAATTCGGCCGGGTGCACGTCCTTGTACTCCTCCGAGTCAAGTCCCTGGTCCTTGTAGCGGCTGCCCCACTGTTGGCCACGATGCTCCGACCACGCCTCGGTATAGAGGGCCTCAACGTCGTCCTGACTAAACGCAACCCCATTGACGATCCGAGCCTGCGGCTGTGGTTCCATTATCGCCGCGGCAGCCCAGGCCTGGCAGTGTCCCCACCAGTCACGCGCGGGGTCTGTTGTGCGGTGATGCACGTACTCCCATTCCCGGGCCGACGTGCCATTGATCTGATCGTACTTGGTCATCGGACCCGGCTTGTTGTACAGCTTCTGCGGGTAGTTCCCCCCTCTGGGCCACCACCAACCGCTCCAAGGTATCTTTGCAGCGGCTCCTGCAAGCCGGTTAGTGACCTCAACTGTCCTTGTAACCGGATAGTGTTCCGGATGGTTGCCGGCCACGTCCTCGAAGTAAAACTGCAGACTGTACCTGCCGGGCACCACGCTGCGACCAGAAGCGTCCTGCCCACCCCACGTATGTGAGTGATTCAGAGAGGAGAGCTTCCAAGCAGTGGAGTACACTTCCTCGCCTGCGGAGTTTACTACCCGAAACCTTCGATACCCTGGCTCTGTTACGCGGGAACGAAGGGTTACAGTCTCCTTGAGCGAGGAGTTTAGGGTCTGCGCTGAGATCTGTGTGCTGGTGGACGGCGGAGTCAAATCAGAAACTACAGTCCGTGTTACCCACGCGTTCCCTAGCTGGGCTGCTACTTCAGGAGACATGGGAGTGGCTTCGAGGCTGACTGTATAGCTCCCCTCCGGCGCCCCTCTCGAACCTGCCCCCTCCCTTGCCCGACCGTTCCACCTAAGGGTCTTGGCACCTGGGCTTGGATAGTATCGGCGAATACGGTGTACTTCCCCGCTTGGTCCTCGGACCCTCATAATTACTGTTGCCGGGCGGCTCAAGTCGAACTGTGCCGTGACCCCATCCTTCCATCCATCGCCATTTGGTGAAAACCGTGTGTCTGGATTGTCGGAGGTTACCAGGACCGCATGGAGCGTGTTGTTGACCTGGAAGGCTACTCGGTAAGAGCTCTCTGCCCACTTCTGGTGCCTCACGGTGGCTACGGCGTAGTAGGTGCCCTCGGGCAGGGGCTTGAGATCACCGTGAGCGTCCCGAATCGTGTCAGTAAGGGAGTACTGATAGGGGCCCCCAGGGTGGGGGATGTAGCCGTGTAGCTCTGTGACGTGCTCGCCCCGGGCGTTGAGAAGATCCAACTTGATCTGCGATGGCTTCTCCAGGGTCACCGTCAACGTGGTGGAACCGCGTTCCCCATTGTCATTGGAACTAAACTGGCTGGGAGAGACACTGATGTGGGGTACTGCCAGGGCCAAGACGGATTCGGCCTCTTCTACGTCACGCGCAGCGGCGGGACCCTGTGTGAGGAGCGCGATCGCCAGGGCCACAATCCCCCAGATCGGTCTCAACGTCATACAGTTTCTCCGCAGGCGGTGCTGAATACAGCACCTACTCGACTTCGGGCACCCGCATACACTCCGTTCCAGTACAACCGCAACCACGATTCCTGCGGCTTTACGTGGTCCCTTTGATTAGAGGTTCGAGCAGGATAGGCATACCCGGAGGCGGAGCTCTTACTCTGTCGGACCGTCTCGGTGCCGACTCCGTGTCGCATCTGCACCTGCTCAATCCTGCGTGACACCGAACCTTGACGCAGTCCCTCGGTGCTTAATGTCCAGTTACTACTGCTGCGCCAACTCGTGCTACACAATCCCAGCCTGCCTAAGCGAACCGATGACGATCAACACGCCCGCGAGAGAGATCGCCATCGCACTTGCGACAGGCAGGAAACGTGGCATGCGTGCCTCAAAGGAGAAGCGCTCAAAGAGTCGCCTCGCGTAAACCATCAGCAGGCCTATACCTGTCAGTACTACAGCGAGCCCTATGCTGAACGCCACTACCAGCACCATACCGAACTCCAGCCGGTCCAAGGAGATAGCGCTTAGCAGTAAGACAAGCGCCGATGGGCACGGCACCAGGCCACCGCTGACACCGAGCGCCAGCAGGCTGCGCCACGTTACCCTCGACCCATCAGCACCCGGTGGCAGGTGGGAGTGAGTATGACCATCGTGGGTATGCGTGTGGCCGTGCATGTGTGTGTGCTCGTGACCGTCGT
>JADDPM010000066.1:8397-12009 GCA_016781885.1 Rubrobacter sp. | reverse complement strand
GGGCGAGACGCCGGAAGCGGAGGACGAGCCGGTCGCCGTCGAGGCCGTGGCCCGCCGCCTGATGGCGCACGAGACCGTAGAGCGCGGCCGGGACGATGAGCAGCAGGGCCAGAAGACCCCAGGGGGACGAAAAGATCGCGGCCGGGACGGTGAGCAGGAGAGCCGGTAGCGCCGACCGGAACGCGTAGCGGCGGCGCGACCGGTTCGGCAGGGGTTTCAGGTTCTGTAGCGAGGCGTCGAAACGGGGAGTTGCTACCCGCAGCAGATCCTCGACCTCGCTGCGGGGCAAGAGCGGGAAAAGGATCGTCGAGACGCCGCCCTCCTCGGCGAAACCCGCGCTCTCGACGCGCAGGGCGGCGAGACCGAAAGGCTGTCGCAACACGCCCTCGACCACCTTAATCGCCTGGACGCGGGCGACGGGGACGGTCGTCTCGTAGCGTCGGAGGAGGCCGCGTCTGATCTGAAGGTACTTACCGTCCGCCGAGCGCGAAAGCGTGAAGTTCGCCTGGGTGAGTACAGTCCCGAGAATGGAGAGCGCCCAGGCGAACAAGGCGACGGCGAGTAGGAGCAGCAGGATCGCGGAGACCGTCCGCGGGAACAGGGTCTGCGAGAAATGATCCGCCAGATCCTTGGGAAGCAGGTCGTCCACCGTCTGGGAGGCGCCGGCGAGCACGGAGGCGGCGACCCCGATCTGGCCGCTCGTCAGCCCGGCGATGAGGAGGTCGCGAACGGAGAGCCGGTGGAGCACGGCCGGGGAAGGCTCTTCGAGGACCTCGCTCGCTCCCTCAGCGTCCCGGCGCGCGCTCGTCAATTCCTCACGTAGAGTACCGGCGTCGGCGCGTGAGAGGGCGGGGAGCGATATCTCCGGCTCACCCCCGCCACCTGCCGCCTCGACCCGGACCTCCACCACCCCGAAGAGGCGCTGTACGAGACCCTGCACCGTGTTCACGCTCTGGACGTGCTCCAGCGGCAGCGAACGCTCGCTCTTCTGGAGCACCCCCTGCTTGAAGTGGAACGCCCCGC
Source organism: Rubrobacter sp. (assembly GCA_016781885.1). Taxonomy (GTDB): domain Bacteria; phylum Actinomycetota; class Rubrobacteria; order Rubrobacterales; family Rubrobacteraceae; genus Rubrobacter_F. Next base: position 10,986 of record JADDPM010000066.1, on the reverse strand, counting down.
CCGACACCCGGTAGCTCGTCGCCCGCCAAGAGAGTACTCCCCATGCCGCGCTGAGAACTCACAGCAGCGCGACGCCCGCGAGGACGAGGAGCAGGGTTCGAGTCCCGAACTCACCGTTGAAGAGCGCAGCCACCGCCGGGAACGCCGCAACCCCGATCCACCGCCGTACCGTACCTAAAGCCGCGAGCAGCATCCCAACCGGATGGAGATGGCGCTCCCCGGGGCCTTCGCTAAAGTTCATCCGCCTCCCGCGTCAACTCGGCGATACGGTCGCGTACCTCGGCAGCCGTCCCGGAGGCGAGCTGGGGGATCTCGTTCGGTCCCGCCGCCGTGTAGAAGACGACCGTCGAGAGACCCAGCCTACGCTGCAACGGCCCACGCCGGGTATCCACGTGCTGCACCCGCGCCATCGGCACCAGCGTCCGCGTCACCCGTATGAGTCCCCGCTGGAGATCCACCTCCAGGGGACGTATCTCGTAGCGCCACCGCCGCCACAATAGTGGGGGTAACAAGAAGACGAGCAGGGCGGCCAGCACGAGCGCCCCGAGCGCCGGCAAGACAGCCAGAGGTAACGACGCCTCCGTCCCGAAGAAGAGTGCGTAGCTCCCGAACGCACCGCCAGCGAGGATTGGAATCGCCTGCAACCCGCCCGTAAGGCGCCACAATAGCCTCGCCCGGGGATCGAGCCGCCTCTCCGGTTCGGCCTTCAAGGGGTGCTCTACCGGCTCAGAGGGATGGTGGCACGCTGTGGGCGGAGGTCTTTGGCAGCTAGCTGGCCGCAGGCGGCGTCTATGTCCTGGCCGCGGCTGGGCCGCAGGGTCGCCGAGAGGCCGAGCTCGCGGGCGTAATGCAGGAACTCCTTCGCCTCGCGCTTCGGGGTCGCCGCGTAGCCGGTATCCGTCCAGTTAAAGCGGAGGAGGTTCAGGTGGTAGAGCGGGTGGTCGAGCAATTCGGCGAGAGCCTCGACGTGGCGGGGCTGGTCGTTTACGCCGGCGAGCAGGGTGTACTCGAAGAAGAGTTTGCGGCGGGTCGTCTCCACGTAGTAGCGGGCGGCGTCCATCAGCTCCAGGACGGAGCGGCGGGAGGCTACCGGCATGATCTCCTCGCGCTCCTCCTCAAACGGGGTGTGCAAAGAGATAGCCAGGTGAAACTGCTCCGGCTCGTCGGCGAAGCGCCGTATCTTCTCGACCAGCCCGCTCGTCGAGACGGCGATGTGCCGCGCCGCCAGGCCGAACCCGTCAGCGTCGTTGAGGACCCTGAGCGCGAGCAGACACTCTTTGTAATTGAGCATCGGCTCGCCCATCCCCATGACGACGACGTTGGAGATACGCTCGGGCCATACGTCGCGGGCGGCGACGAAGACCTGCTCGGCGATCTCGCGAGCCTTCAGGTTCCGTTTTATCCCGAGCAGCCCCGTAGCGCAGAACTTGCAGGCCATCGGGCAGCCGACCTGAGTAGAGATGCACACGGTGCGGCGTGCCTTCTCCGGGATCAAGACGGTCTCGATGAGGTGCCCGTCGTGCGTCTTGAAGAGGTACTTGCGCGTCCCGTCGGTCGCCCTGGAGAGACGCGTGAGCTCGAGGACGGCGGCCGGGGCCTCCTCCTGGAGGGCGGCTCGCAGGCTCTTCGGCAGGCTCGTGGCCTCCTCCCAGTCGCGCACCAGCCCGGAGCAGAGGGCGTTGTAGACCTGTGCGAGCCGGTAGGCGGGCTCGCCCCTGCTCTTCAGAGCCTTCTCTACTCCGGGTATGAACTCTCTCGCCCTCGACAACTCTTCTCCTCTTCTCTGGATGCGGGCAGATTATACAAACATCATGCGAATCGGATCGGTAAAAAGTTACTGGCGGCGGTACAATCTGCATGGTGAACTTCGTCGACCTCTTTATAGTCCTGTTCGTAGTCTTCCTCGTGTGGCGCGGGACGCGCACAGGCTTTCTTGCGGGCGCTCTCTCGCTGGTCGGGGTGATCCTGGGCGCGACGCTCGGCTCCAGGATCGTACCCGCGATCCTGGAGGGCGAGGACGACCTCGTCTTCGGCTCGGTTATAACGCTCGCCAGCATCGTGGCGTTCGCGGTGCTCGGGGACGTCCTGGCGCGCGCAGCGGGCGGTTTCTTGAGCGAGAGGATCACCAGCCCCGTCTCCGAGGTCTTCAACCGCGCCGGCGGGGCCATCCTGGGCGCGGCGCTCTCGCTGACCATCGTGTGGATAGCCGCAACCTTCGCGGTCATGGCGCCGCTCCTCTCTCCCCTGCACCCGCCCTTGCAGGAGTCCGGCGTGCTCCAGGCATTAAATCAGGGGATACCCTCGCGGCTTCTCACGCAGGCCGTCAACAGGCTCGACCCGATCCCCCGCTTTCAGGGTCCCGAGGCCGACGTCGCGGAACCGAACGCGGACATCACCAGGGACCCGGAGGTCGTCGAAGCCGCCTCGCGCGTCGTGCGCGTCAGCGGGGTGGCCTGCGGATACGGCGTGGAGGGCTCCGGCTGGGTCGCCGACGAGAACCTCGTCGTCACCAACGCTCACGTGGTAGCCGGTGAGATCAACACGCAGGTCCAGCCCGAAGGGATGGGCTTCCCCCTGCCCGCCAGGGTC
>JADDPM010000066.1:0-8349 GCA_016781885.1 Rubrobacter sp. | reverse complement strand
CTGCGCCTGCCGCCCCTCCCCCTCGCCGAGCCCCGCGAGAACGAGCCCGTCGCCATCCTGGGCTTCCCCGAGAACGGCCCCTACGACGTCAGGGCCGGACGTACCGGCGGCACACAGCGCGTCATCTCCAACGACGCCTACAACCGCGGCCCCGTCGAGCGCACCGTGACCAGCTTCAGAGGCTTCGTCCGCCCCGGCAACTCCGGAGGCCCGGCCGTCAACGCCGACGGCGAGGTCGTCGCCACCGTCTTCGCCAGCCGCGCCGACACGGAGAACGCCGGCTACGGTATCCCCTCAACCCTGGTCCAGGAGCTGGTGGACATCGCCAGAGAGCGCCAGAACCCCGTGGATACAAAGGAGTGCGCGACTTAAGCTTTTAGCCGTCGGCCCTTGTCCCGTAGTATTCGTGGGTTGCTAAGAGCTGATTATCCGGTCTCTTCCTGAATTATCTTCTCTAAAGTGAGGCGGCTGCGTCTTAGCTCGGCCTCGACAGTGGAGAGGCGGGAGAGGGCCGTCTCGCCGAGGCGGTCACGCTCGACCTCCCGGGCGACGGCGTGCGAGGCTTCTTCTATGGCGGTTATGGCGCTCTCCAGGAGGATCAGGTCGTGTTCTTCCATGCTACTGATATTATCTGATTCCGGTGCGCGCGTTGTTCCTCTTCGCTACCAGGTAAGCGTCTATGGTAGCCCACAGGCCGACGATAGGCATCAGGACGAACCCGATCAGGACCGTCGTCAACGCGGCGTTGATGATCTGTACCACGATAAAGACGACGCCCTTCGTCACCTCTCCGTTGTATATCTGGCCGAGCCCCGAGAGAAATAGGCTCAATATCGCCGCCAGGATCGGCCTTCTCATCGTTATTCACCTCACGCTCGCGTCTGCCTTCCCCTCTTTGTACGTCCCGGGCTCGCACGAGTTGCGTAAGGTTAACCGTCAACTACTCCTTGAGGTAAACCACAGGCTACGGTAGGTTGAGTCTGGTTTATGTTGTGAACGCCGTATGGATGTGCGAACTTGAAGGGGATCAGGACAGGAGAAGAGTAGGAGGGGGTTGGTATGCAGCCTGATTCGGAGCCGGAGCAATTCGTTCTTTGTTCGGAGCGCACCGTCCTGGAATGCGAGTGCGGGGAGAGGATGGTCCTTCTCGGCCTCGAAGAGGACTGGTACCTGGAGGGACGCACGGTCTTTAGGTGCGAGTGCGGGAAGGAGCTTACCCTCGCCGATAGCCTCGACGAAGAGGCCGTCCCCGACGACGAACTCGACGAGGAGGCCCTCGGCGTGAGAGAGCTGCTACGCAGCCTCAGAACCCCGGGCACGTAAATTAGACGTCGTTCACTGAGTAGCCCGTCGCGTAAGGGTTTCTCTACGCGGCGGGCTTTTTTCGCGGCACGCCACTCTAGCGGTTGTTGCGCTTGTGCTCCTCCTTGAGCCTCAGGTACTCCTCGTCCCCGGCGGCGGCGCGCCACTTCTCGTGAAAGATCCCTGCGGCCCGCCTCTTCTCGGGGTCTGGTTCTTCAAGCAGCTTGCTCTTGTTCCCGCCCGCGTACCTGGCGTAACGCTGCGCCCTGGTGTAACCCATCTGGAGATACTTCCGCGCGATGTCCATCCCGACGAAGTCGCCTTCGGCCCTGTAGCCGAGGAATCGTTCGTGGATGGCGTCGGCCGAGGCGCGAGCGGTCCTTTCGTCCTTGAATCCCCACAGCGGCAAGAGCTCACTCTTGTACGGCTCGGCGTGGAAGACGCCCTGCTCACCGCGCCCGATCCGGTACGCTTCGGGGTGCTCGCGCAGGTCCACGCCGTCATACGGGTACCTCGTCCCGCCGGCGCTTTTTCTCCCATCCGGCATGGGGATGCTACCCAGAGGCCGGTGCGTCCGAGAGCGCTATCTTCGAGACCCCCTCAGGCGGCGTCAGGCCGAGGACGAGCCGACGGTTCGGGCGATTCAGTTCGAGACCGAGGATCGCGCGCAGGAAGTGCGGGACCATCCCGGCGACCCAGGAGGCCCGTAGGCTGCACGAAATAGGATAGAGAACCTGCTCCGGCTGCTTGTCGCGGGAGCAGCCGGCGAAGAGTTCGGGGAGACGTTGGCCGGAGAAGGAGAGGCCTCTCTCCGTCGAAGCCGTTGTCCCCGTAGGCGTCCGAGACGCAGCACGCGCCGGGCGATACACGCTCACCGGCTACCGCGGCAGGCCGCGCTCGTCCGGGGTCAAGGGTAGACTACTGCTCGGGAGCATCCGCGGGCTCTCCAGGACCTTTGAGGGCGGCATCTTCGAGGGTGATGGCCGCGGTTCCCAGAGACGTGCCCTGACTCTGGATGAACTGGCGCTCGGAGGTATAGGCTTGGACCATCATCGCCAGCTCTAGCTGGTCGCGCTCGACGGGTAAGGTGCCCGCCTCCTCCTGCTTCAGGGCGTCGTTGCCCTTCATGCCTAAAGTGCTTTCAAGCTCCCCGATCCTGCGCCGCATCTTCAGGCGCCCGCCGGGCGTCAGGCGCAGAACGGTCTGCTCCTGGGGGCCGCGCATCGGGTACACCCAGGCGCTCTTCAGCCAGGATTGCAGGATCTCCGTCTTTAGCTGCTCTTTGTTCTTGAGCTCCATATAAACACCCTCTCTTAGCCGTCACGCCCAATGTACTACCCCGCCCCGCGAAACTCCACAGGTCCCCCCGCGTATAAGCGGTTACGATGGACCGTGCACCGAGAGACGCCCTCTCCTCCCTGGACCTCCTCCGCGAGAGCCTCGACGGCGCCTTTGCCGCCCGCGCCAACGGCCTCCTCGCCTCCGGGTTCGCCCTCCTGGACCGCGACGGTCAAGAGTTCGGTTATCTGCGCCTCGCCGGCACCCAGAGCGCGGAGCTCCGCTTCATGGACCACGCCGCCACGTTCGAGGCGTCGGAGAAGCGGCTGCGAATGGTCGCGGGCGGCGAAGAGGTGCTCGCCGGAACCCCGAAAGCGCGCCCGGTGGACGAGCTCATCGTCTCCTCCGGCGACCGGACCTACGACGCGAGCTTCAGCTTCTTCCGCAACTGCGCGGTCGCCTCGCGCCCCGGCCATGGGAAGTCGGCACGACTCTCCGGTGGCATAACGGGCCGGAGCTACGAGGCCCTCTTCGACGCCGGGGACGCGTGCGCGTTTCCGGTTGCGGTCTTCCTCCTCTGGCACCTGGTCACGCACCGGCGTCGCGCGTACCTCGCGAAGGTACCGGCAAAAGGAGGGAAGATGTAGGAGACGCTCTACGGACCTTGCGTCCAATTGCATGAATGGATAATGTCAAGGTGACACTAGCCAAAAGGAGCGAATATGCAGCAGGACCCAAACTACGGCAACCAGCGGGAGGAGCCGAGGCTGACGGGTATACCGGTGGGCGGCGGGATAGGCCCTCAGGACGAGCGGACCTGGTCCATGCTCGCACACTTGAGCGTGCTCCTGAACCTCATAACCGGGATCGGCGGTCCAATAGCAGCCCTGGTCATCTGGCTGGTCTACAAGGACAGATCCCACAGGGTCGCCTTCCACGCCCTGCAGTCGCTCTGGTACCAGGTAGCTTGGATCGTCTTTTTTGTCCTCTACGCTATCGTTACGTTCGTTTTGACGTTTGTAACTTTCGGCATAGCTGCTTTCGTACTGGTGCCGTTAGCATTCATTCTCGGCATCGTCCCCTTCGTACATCAGTGCTACGCAGCCTATAAGGTCAACCAGGGAGTGGATTACCGCTATCCCATAATCGCCGACATGGTGGACAGAGGGCAGAGGATCGCCTAGGGGTTACGCCGAGGCAACGCCTGCTCGGGGCCGGTCAATGCCGGCCCTGCTTGCTTCTCCGGCCTACTGAATGGGGGGCAGGATGACCTGTGGGGTCTGGGGCTCGTCCACGGGGGTAGCGTATATGGTGACGGTCGAGCCAACGGGAGCATACGTGCCGCTGGTCGGGTCGGTGGCCCAGGCCACCCCCTTCGCCGCGTAGCCTTCGCGGTACTCGTAGACGACCTGCGTTCGGAAGCCGCGGCTCTGGAGAAGATCCTCCGCGTAGTAGTCGAAGTAGCTGTCTACGTTCGGTACGTACGCGAGCGTCTGCTCCCTGTTCTCCGAGGCGGTCTCCTGAGCCGTGATCTGGGCGGCTGCCGAAGGCGTCTGCGACTCGCGCGGCGCATCCTCTTCCTCTCCCGGGATCTCCGGCGGGTCGCTGGCGACGGGCTGGGCGGTGTTCGAGGCCTCCTGCTCGGCCTGCCAGGGCAGCGACAGGTTCTCGACGTCCACGTACCCGAGCCCGGCAACGGCGGTCCCGCCGCCCAGGAGGAGCAGGACGGTCGCCGTGGAGGCGACGAGCGCCTTGCGGCTCTTTAAGAGGGGTCTCCGACTCCTCTTGCGCCGGGGAGCGCCGCGGCCTCCGGGGACGTCGTTCCGCAGGTCTTCGAGCATCGCCTCAGCGGAGGGGTAGCGGTCCTCCGCCTTTTTGGCAAGGGCTTTGAGGATCACCGTCTCCATGCCCGCCGAGATCTCTTTGTTCAGCTCGCGCGGCGGGGTCGGGTCTTCGTGGATCTGCTGTCGCGCCACGCTCCTGGCGTCGCCGGAGAAGGGCGGCGCGCCGGTGAGGCAGTGGTAGAGGAGGATACCGACGGAGTACAGGTCGCTGCGCGGTGTGGTCTCCTCGCCCTTGAGCTGCTCCGGCGACATGTAGCGGGCGCTGCCGATGATCTCACCGGGCTCCCCCGCCGACTCTTCCTTCTCGACAAGCCGCGCGATGCCGAAGTCCGCGACCTTGGCAGTACCCTCGTTGGTAATGAGGATGTTCGAAGGCTTTATGTCACGGTGAATAACACCGCGCCGATGCGCGTAGGCGAGCGCTTGCAAGAGCTGCTCCGCCACCTTCCTGGTGTAACGCTCACCAAGACGTCCGTCGGGCGCATCCCTGAGCATGCCCCCGACGTCCCCCCCGCCGACATACTCGGCGACTATAAACGGGACGTCGCCATCCTGGGAGATATCGTAGACCTTGACGATGTTCCCGTGGTCCAGAGAGGCCATCACCCGCGCCTCCTGCTTGAAACGCGACCGGAATGAGGTCTCCCTGGCGAAGTGACCGTGCAACGTCTTCAGCGCCACCACCCGCCCGAGGGTCGCATCCTCAGCTTTGTAGACGATGGCCATCCCGCCGGTGCCCAACGTGCTCTGTACCCTGTAACGTCCCCCAAGGACCGTTCCGACCGGGGTTTCCAGGACTCACCACCTCCGACGTTCTGCTCGTCGAACGCTAATTGTATACTTATCTTCTTCCGCCAGGCACCGCCACAGGCTGGCTACCGTGACCGTACCCCATATGCTGCATGATACAGAATTATCGGCCAACATCTGGTGCGGCCCAGCGTATATTACCGGGTTGCACCAACATGTTTCCCGGCCTCTCTACCGTCGAGAGCCGCGAGGGATGCGTGACACGGTCCGCTCGACGACGCTTTCGAGACGCCCGCTATAGCGCTGAGCGCCGGAGATGGCCTCCCCCTCCTCCAGCGGCTCACCGGCGAGACCGACGAACATGGTCGGCACGGAAGTCACGCCAAGCCTGCGCGATAGCTCCTCGTCCGAGATCACCTTCTGCGCGTAACGGTCCTCCCTTAATGCTACCCGGAGCCCCTCGCGGCCGAGCCCTGAGGTAACCCCGATCTCCAGCAACACCTCTTCTTCGCCGATGTCCTTACCGTCCTCGAAGAAGGCTTTGAAGAGGGCGGAGTGCATCTCCTCGAACCGGCCCTCCTCGCGGGCGTACTCGGCGGCCTCGTGGGCCTTGCGGCTCCGGGGCTGGACTGGCGGGAGGCGTAAGAGTCATGCCTAAGGACCTCGCCATTGGATAGACGGAGGCGTTCCAGACGCGGTGGAGGTACTCACCGTCCGGGTCGAGGGTCGGAATGGGGTAGGGCCTCAGCTCGTAGGCCCGCCAGTCCACCTCCACCTCGTCGCCGTACTTTTCCTTTACGTGGGCGAGGTCTGGCTCCTCCAGATAGCAAAACGGGCATACGTAGTCGCTGAAGACTGTAATTTTGGCACGGCTATCTTCACTCAAGAGATCCTCCAAGAGAACAGGAACATTATACAACCCCGATTCTAATACGCGAGTCCCGTCCTAGAGCCTGTGTGGAGGGGTCTCGCGCTATCTCGTGGTGAGGTCTAGCTCGCTGGAGATCTCGATGCTGTCCTTGATAGATCGAGCAACGGGGCAGCTATCCGCGTACACCCCGAGCACTCGCTCTATGGTCTCGCGGTCGTTCTCGTCAGCGGTAAGGTGGAAGGTCTGCTTGACGTCGTTTCTGAACTACAAATAACAATGTCGGTCCCAAACGTTCCGCTTACCTCCGCTGGCCCATCGGGGCTCACAACAACCTGTAGTCGTAGCAACTTATAGACGTGATGGCGCTCTTCAGGGGTAAGGGTTTCCAAGGCTCCCTGTACCATACCTGCATAAGAGGTTAACAAGGCGCTCTTGTCGCGCTCCATCTCCTCTACCTTCTCCCTCTGTCGGGCGAGTGCCGCCAGCTCTCGCCGGGCTGTCTTGCTAACCTCCTCGAGCATGGCGAGCTTCGACCTTAGTTCGTCAAATGTGACGAGTCCCTCAGCAGCCATATCCTGAAAGTTGCTCCTCTTGCGGTCCACTTCAGCCAGCTTGTCCAGCCACGCCTTCGCTTCTTGTTCCGGGTCGCCGTGAATCCCCTCTCGCTCCTTCTCTATCATCGCTTCTAGGCCCTCTCGCACACGCTCCGGGTCTCGTAGTAGGTCCGAGACGAAACCCCAGACCAAGTCCTCCAGCTCCTCAGCCCGAACGCTTTTTCTGTTTGTGCAGTCGCGAGGCCCGTTGTTATAGCGCTGACGACACTGGTAATAGAAGTGCTTCCTCCCGTTTTTTCGTCCCACGGTGTGTGGCTCCATGACACTGCCGCACACTTCGCAACGAGCGATCCTGCCCGAGAGCTGCCAGAAACGTAACCCCGCATTGGACGGAACCCGGTTGTGCTCTATGGCCTTTCTTGCAGCATCCGCTGTGTCGCGCGGTACCCCCGCGTTCGGCACAGGTACGGCTATCCACTCCTGTCGATCTTTCGCCCTAGACTGGTTACGCCTGCGATAGCGCCTACCTTCTGGTCCTTCCTCAGACACGTGTTTGGCTACCACCCGCCGCCGGTTGAACCACCATACTCTGTAAAGCGCCTGAGGCTCCAGGCGAGCGACAACCTGCGCGCTTACTAACTTGGCCATCTCCTCGTAGGTGTGGGGACGGTATAGATCATTCATGATGATGTTGCGTACCATAGTCTTGTTCCAGCGACCTCCCGTTGGAGAGGGTACGCCTTCACTATCGAACGAGCGGACCACATGGTAGATGCTGCTGCCTTCGACACCGACCATACAGAATATGCGCCGTACCACCCGCATCGTCTCCTCGTTTACCACGTAGCCGTCGCGCGTAGCGTTGAAAAGGAAGCCGTAGTTGGGTGTACGGCCTGCGATTACTCTGCCCTCCTGAGCCTTCCTAAGCCTCCCCCTGCGGGTTCTCTCAGCGGTCTTGGCTCGCTCAAACTTAGCTATCTGGTCGATTATGCCGTCGGTAAGATCTCCCTCAGGGCTATCGTCGCCTCGGTCATTCAACGCCCGCAGCTTGCACCCATGCTGCTCGAACTCCCGCCGCAAGAGGTAGTGGTAAGCAGGTTCTCTAATAAGGCGGTCCCGATCTTGCGCTATCACCACGGAGACACCGCCAGCGGCTACAAGTCTCCGCACCCGATCCATCCCCGGTCGCTCTAAAGTAGCCCCGCTCTGCCCGCGATCTACAACTTTCTCTAAGACCTCATACCCTTCATGAGCCGCATACTCCCTTAGAGCTGCTATCTGCTGGGCCAGCGAGTATCCGCTCCTCGCCTGCTCTTCTGTGGAGACGCGGGCGTAGAGGATCGCACGCTTTGGGCCGTGGCCGTTAGCACTAGGCATCCTTGCCCTCCCCCGCAACGACCAGTTCCGAAGCCTCCACCCCGAGTGCTACTGCGAGCTTGCGGATAGTGGAAGGCCGGGCCTGACGGTAACCGTTCTCCAGACGCCAGATCGTGTTGTAGCTGACGCCGCTTTCTGCCTCCAACTCGCGCAGCGTCAGGACCCTAAGCCTCCTGAGCTCCCTCAGCTTATCCATGTTCACCTCCATAAGCAGTAGTGTAGCAGCGCATACATTATACCATCCCAACGTAGATGTTATTTAGATGAAATTGTGTGATAGGACAATGGAACAGAGTCGGAGAACGGGGTTTCTCTGGTAGATTTGTCCTACAGCGGGTTGCAAAGGGACTGACCCATCAAGCATCATGGTTAG
>JADDPM010000173.1 GCA_016781885.1 Rubrobacter sp. | reverse complement strand
CACCGAGGGCTTGGGGCTCTCTTTAGAGATCGTCCAGCGCAGGTCTCGGTGGGTATGGGTCCGCAACGATGTGGAGCCCGAGCCCATACCGGCAGGCTTTGAGGTGATCCGCAGGCGCTGGGTGGTGGAACGCACCTTTGCCTGGATCTGCCGGAACCGAAGGATGAGTCGCGATTACGAGTTCTTGGCGCAGACAACGGAGGCGTTGATCTATGTGACGATGATCCGGCTGATGCTCAGAAGGCTCGCGAAAGGAGCTACGTGAGGGCTTCTCAGACACCCTCTAGGGTCTTAACCTCTTAAAGGAGCCGGCGCATGGCCTTCGTGAGCTCCTCCCTCCCCCTCTGCGAACTCTCCCACTCCCGCGCTGAGACCAAGAGGCGGATGTCTTGGTGGGGCGCCCTCCTTACCACCTCCTCGTATAAGCGGCGCACCGCCGGGTGCAGGTTGGCGTCTTTTAGCTCCTCGTTCAGGTACTTGAGCTCGCGGCGCCTTGAGGAGATGATCCCCAGCATCCCTCCCACGAGACTCACCTGCAACATTTCTCTGGCTCCGCTCGTCGCCGCCTGTGGCGAGTGACTTCCCGGCGGGTATCCGTCCCGGTTTGGCACACGCAAAGCTTCCGAATTAGCCGTCGCCACTTGCTCGTATATATGCCACCTGGCATACGCACAGATATGCCGGTAGGCAGATGCGCGCAGCCAGTCGCCACCATACAATCACATAAAGACAAACGATCCCATAAGGAACGGGCGTAGTGCCATATCAGGACCCGACAATGGTAGCGATTCTCGGCAGAGACCGGGTGGTCGGTCAAGCTCTGGAGCTGTTGCTCCGGGGCGCCGGCTGCGACGCCCGCTTTTTGGGAGAGCCGGTGATAGACAAACTCGGCGAACTGCTCGACGGGGTGCAGCTTCTGCTCCTTGGACCCGCGCTGAGCGCGGAACGCCGCAAGAACCTACTCGACGGCCTGAAGAGCGAGCCGGCGACCGCAGAGATACCGGTTCTCGAGCTGATCACGGGCCTCCAGGGGACACACAACGGGAACGGACGCCACGTGATGTGGCCCTGCAAGACCGAGGAACTGGTGCGCCACATCGGAGAGGTCCTGTTGAGCACGGGACACCCCGAGGACCGCATGCAAGAACCGCCAAGCACCAACGGGGGATCCAGGCTCTAACGCCCTAGAGCGCTCCAAGAACTCGTCCCCCCATGGCTGGCAACTCTGCGTCCGGCTTCCCGGGCTCGCCAACCCACCGCCGAAGATGCGCACCGGAATCGGTATATGCCTGCAACATATAAGTTCTCTTTAATTAGTATAATTGTCACCGAGAAGCCATAGTGGACGTTTGGAGCGGGAGGGCTGGGAAGCCAGCACTTATGCGAGCGGGGAGGTTTTCGGTTTGACGCAGAGAAGGGCCGGTATGGATCCGACGGAGCTCTGGAGGCAGTGGTTCGAGGCCGGCTCCAGGATGTGGATGGACGGGCTGCAAGGGTCGGGGGAGAGCTACGTTGACCCTTACGGCCTGTACAGACGCTGGTTCGAGGGCATGCAGAGCATGTGGGCGCCGATGATGAGCACGGCCGATGGGTCCGAAGGCGCGGACCCGCGGGAGATGTGGCGCAGGTGGTTCGACGCGACCGTCGAGTCCTGGGAGAAGTCCGCAAAGCTCGGGGGGGAGATGCTGGAGATAGCCCCGCGCTGGGCCGAGATGCTGGATCAGGCGCGGGCGAACCTGATGAGCGTGGGGAGCTTCCCGAAGGACCCGCTCGAGTTCGCCGTCCAGTGGTACAACGCCACGAGCGGGCCGTTCTCCGAGTTCGTCCAGGACGTCCTCGAGCAGGAGAAGTTCCTCGAGCCCGCGACCCGCTGGATGCAGAGCTACGCGAGCTTCTACAAGGTCTTCAGGGAGCGCTCCGAGGAGCAGCTGAAGAGCCTGCAGGTCCCGGTCCGCTCGGACATAACGCGGGTCGCTGGCCTCATCGTGGCGCTCGAGGAGAAGGTGGACCGCATCGAGGAGGCCTTCGAGGAGTTCGAGTACGGTTACGCCAAGCCGGCCACCGCCGAGGAGGTCGGCGAGCTGGAGAGGCGGCTGGACCGGGTCGAGGGCAAGCTGGATAGGCTCCTTGCGGCCCTGGAGAGCGGCTCCGCGAGGAACGGCACCCCTGAGGTAAAGGCTACCGACGCGGCCAGGCGCGAGGCCAGGGAGCTAGGGGTGGACCTGACGGAGGTCGAGGGGACGGGGAGCGGCGGCCAGATCACGGTAGGCGACGTGCGCAGGAAAGGGGATAGCTAGGTCAACTGCCGACACCCAAAGGAGTCAGCTTGTCCTTCCAAGTTTCGTCCGTAGACGGTCTGTCGGAAACAACAAACGACGGAGCGTACGTTAGGCTGGTTGACTGCAGCCCCGCAGAGGAAGTCCGCGGCGAGTTAGTAGCCGAAGCTAACCTTGAAGGTTTTACCCGGAGAAGGTTTGCTCTTCGGAACCCCCAACCTTCAGTTTTCAAGAGCCCCGGAGGGCTCGCAAACCGTTTGCCCGCATTAGAGCGGGTGCCTTGCAGGAGAGTATACCGGAAAGGAGGGAAGGCGCATTTCTCCATCGCGTAAAGGCAATGGAGAGATACGCCAAATCTTATGACGGAGCAGCAGAGCATGCCGTCGGAGGTCGAGAACTTCTTCGACAAGTACAACAGGGGGATGAGGATCGTCGTCGAGGGCGCCCAGGCCGACACCGGCCAGACCCCCAAGGCGACCGTATGGACCAAGAACAAGGCCAAGCTCTACCGCTACGAGCCCGAGAAGCCCAAGAAGTATCCCGTCCCGATCCTCATCGTCTACGCCCTCATAAACCGCCCCTATGTCCTCGACCTCATACCGGGCAACAGCCTCATCGAGTACCTGGTCGGCGAAGGCTTCGACGTCTACATGCTCGACTGGGGCATCCCCGGTGACGAGGACAGGGAGATGACCTTCGAGCACTACGTCCTTGACTACCTGCCCAGGGCTGCCAAGAAGGTGATGAGGATCTCGGGGTCAGACGAGTTCACCCTCTTCGGCTACTGCATGGGCGGCACGATGAGCGCGATGTACGCCTCCCTCTTCCCCGAGCACCTCAAGAACCTCGTCCTGCTCACCACCCCTGTATCCTTCCCGAGAGAGGAGATCGGGCTCTACAAGCTCTTCACCGACGAGAAGTACCTGAGCCCGGATCTCCTGGCCGACGCCTTCGGCAACATCCCCGGCGAGATGATCGACACCGGCAACCGGATGCTCAAGCCCGTCACCAACTATGTCGGCACATACGTCAGCATGTGGGAGCGCATCTTCGACGAGAAGCCTATGGAGACCTGGCTCGCGATGAACAAGTGGGTCAACGATGGACCACCCTTCCCCGGCGCGGCCTTTCGGCAGTGGATCACGGAGTTCTACCAGCAGGACAAGCTGGTGAAGGGTGAGATCCACCTCCGCGGCCGCCGCGTGGACCTCTCGAAGATAAAGGTCCCGCTCCTGAACATAGCCGGCAAGAAGGACCACATCTGCACCCTTCCGCAGGCCGAGTCCACCATGGACCTCGTAGGGAGCGAGGACAAGGAGTTCTTCGTCCTCGACGCCGGCCACGTCGGGCTCATGACGGGCCGAGGCGCCAAGAAGGGCCTCTGGCCCAAGGTCAGCGGCTGGCTCGAGACTCGCTCCGGCGCCTGAAGCGGTTTCAGCT
>JADDPM010000065.1 GCA_016781885.1 Rubrobacter sp. | reverse complement strand
ACAATGATGCATGATGCGCCTGGCCGTCACGAACAGTCGAAGCATCATACAATTCCATACCCTGATCGCGCAACACGTAACATACTTTTTACGCACCTGCTCATAAGGATACAACGTTGGCGTATTAGGGTAGAGAAGGCCAGTCACGAGGTCGAGGAGGGTTTGAGAGTTGGCGGCGGCTGGATCAGACAACTCGGAGCCGGTAGCATCCGGCGGACCGGACGGGCTTTCAGGTCCCGTCGGGGCATCGCGCGGAGGCTCTCGTGACCGTCCTTCGTTGAGCGTGATCGTACCGGCCTTCAACGAGGAGCGCCACCTCGGTTCGCTGCTCTCGGACGTCCTCGGCCAGGTGAGGGCGGAGGACGAGGTCATAGTCGTGGACGCAGGCTCGGAGGACGGTACCGTTCCGGTCGTAGAACAGTTCCCGGGCGTCGTGCTGCTGGCCGGCTCTCCCCCCGTGGCCGCGGGGAGGAACCTGGGCGGCAGGAGGGCCCGGGGGGACATCCTGATCTTCCTCGACGCCGACGTAAGGCTCCCAAAGGGATTCTTTGAGCGTTTCCTCAAGGAGTTCGAGGAGAGGCGGCTGGACGTCGCGTGCCCCCTGTACCTGCCGCACCGCTCGACACCGGCGATAAGAGGCGTCTTCGCCTTCTTCAACCTGCTCTTCAAAGTTGTGGAGAGACTCATGCCCTCGGGGGCCGGGCACTGCATCGCGGTGAGGGGAGAAGTCTTCCGGGCGAGCGAGGGCTTCGACCCCTCCTTGAAGTTCGACGATATAGAGTTGATCCGTCGCCTCGCAAAAGGCCGGCGTTTTGGGATGATCGCCGAGCGGGTATACGTCTCCGACCGGCGATACAGGAAGCACGGCGTCGGGAACATGCTGCTACGGTACATGCTCTTGTCGTTCTTCTTCGCCCTCGGCAAATACCGGTTGGCGAACCGCGTCGAGTACGAGTTCGGCAAGTACGACCCGCGAGAGGAGTAAGCAGTGCGGATAATCTCGACAAAGACACACGGGATACTCGATTACCTGACAGGGGTGACCCTGCTCGCGGCCCCCAAGGCTTTGGGCATAGAGGACGAGCCCTCGGCGGCGCGCGTCCTCAGGATGGCTGGAGGCGGCGCGACCGCTTACAGCCTCCTCACCAACTACGAGCTCGGCCTCGTCAAGGTACTGCCGATGCCCCTCCACCTGGCCCTGGACGCCATGAGCGGAGTGCTACTCGCCTCCTCGCCCTGGCTCTTCGGCTTCGCCGACAAGGGCTCGCGCTACTGGTTGCCGCACGCGCTGGTCGGGGCTACCGAGATCCTCGCCGCCGCGACGAGCAAGACCAGATAGGCGGAGCTGTGTTCGGGGCCAGGATCAGCACGGGCCTGCTCGTCGCGCGGGTCCTCGGGCTCGGCGCGGTCGCCGGGATACGCTCCGTGAGCGCGCCGGCCCAGTTGAGCCGGGCGGCCTCGCGCGGCGAGATTGAGGGCATCGAGGAGACGCCGTTCGCGCCGCTCGCCTCGCCCAGAGCCTCCCGCGTCCTCACCGTCCTGGCAGTGGGCGAAGCAGTCGCGGACAAGTTCCCCAGAGCACCGGATAGGATCTCGATCCCCGGTCTCTTGGGGAGGGCGGCCTCGGGCGCCCTCGTCGGCACGGCCCTGTTCGCCTCCGCGAGTCGCCGGGGGACAGCGGGAGCCACGCTCGGCCTCCTCTCAGCGGTAACCGCCTCCTACCCCTCGTACTACCTGCGGGTCGGGCTACTGGAGAGGTCCAGCCTCCCGAACTGGGTCCTGGGCCTGCTCGAAGACGCCCTAGCGGAGGGTATCGGCCTACTCTCACTGAAGAGGTAGCCGTCAGAGCCTTCGGGTGCTGGCCGCTGGACCGGGAACACCGTGACGCCCTCTACAGAGAGCACGAGACGCCAGACCGCACCGCCGGTGGGCTTCGTCTCCCGGTACCCGTTCCTTCCACCGGCGTTCGTCCGGTAGGCCGTCGAACGTTTCGCCGGACAGAAACACGGTCCGGTGAGCGGAGACCTACTCCTCCAACAAAGCAGACCGTGATCGCCACGAGCCGCCACGTCTCCCCATTCGAGTACCCCCCTCATCCTCACGCTGGCCGGACGCTATTCTTACCCCTGCGTCAGGAGGACCGCGTGCTCCGCCAAGGGCTCCTCCGGATCCTCTGTCCCTCCTGGCCTGCGGAGCCGGCCGCGCCCCCCAGACGCCTGGCCGCACTTCCGGCAAGCGCACTACTGTGGCACGCGCCTCTTTCATCCCCCATAACGCAAGCTCCTAGACCACGGAGACGTTCTTCGCCTCTGGGCCTTCGCTACCCTGGACCGCCTCGTAGGTCACCTTGACGCCGCTCTCAAGGTCCGTGAACCCTTCGCCGTCCGCTATGTCCTCGCGGCGCAGGAAAGCCTCCGTGCTCCCGTCCTCGGGGACGATGAAACCGTGGCCCAGGTTCGCGCTGTACCACTTGATCCTTCCTCTGATCATGCGAATAAGTCCTCCGTTCGTGGAGACCTGCCCGTTTCTCGGACGTTGCTGTGCATGTTTTGCCATATCCAGCGGATATCAAGCTCAGGGGCCTCTCCGGGGCCTTAATGGTTCGAATAATGCAACCGGGTTACACACGAGCGTGCCGTACCCCTGCGCATACGGGGGCGGTCTCTACGTTCGCCTCATGCCCGGAGAGAGGCCTCTCGGGTATAAGGATGTCGCCGGGCAAAACGGCGCGCCTCGGGGCAACCGTCCATGTGCTCGGGTCGTCTTCGGAGCGGTTTCCCCGTTCCATAGTCCGTCTCGGCAAGCGAGGAGAGCTGGGCGTCTCCCACGAGGCTCTCCACGAGCGCCCGGTAGCCTGAAAGGTGAGCAAAAATACATACAAGTGTGTAAGGACATACCGGGGAGCCCGGGCAATAATACTCTTGCCACAGTTTCCACGGGCCGGCGCCTTCTTTCCCATTCCCCACCCATCCCCGAGCGCCGGTCCCGTTTCTCTAAGTGATTAGCAACCGGGTTCAGTTGCGAGGGCTACGAGCCTTCATCTCTCCGAGCGAGAGTACACCGAAAACTGGTTACCGGCTACTTATAACCAAGTTACACCTGGTCTTTGGCGGCCTCCTGGCCGTCGTTTTCGAGCGCCTTGCCGATAAGGTTCGCCAACTCCTCGTTCCTCCGCGCCCGTTCCTCGAAGCGGGCAGCGGCGTGCTCGTGTTCACGGTAGGGGGACTCGGGGGCGAGCCTGTGCGACATCGCGGCACCCTCTTCCAGGGTGTTCAGGGCGGCCCACAAGGGGCCCTCCAGGACCTCGGTCTTGCCTTCGAGCAAGCTCTCGGCGCTGTAAGCGTGCCCCACCCGGCACCGGAATCGCAGGACCTCTTCGTCCTGGATCTCCTACAAAGGCCCCTCTCGCTCCGGGCAAGTGTAGGATGCCCAAGCTTCTCGACGTTCTCCGGCGTGACCTGGTCTATCCTCGCCATCCTGTCTTCCAACTCCAAGTCGTCCGGCATCGGGTACGCTCCTTCCTCCTCCACCGGGACCTCCTCACGCACGATGCGCGCCAGGAGAGGTGCGATGTCCGAGAGCGGGAGTCGATAGCCTCCCTCTGCGTGTTCGAGCACGTTCTGGGGCATCCCGGAGAAAGGCGAGAGCCAAATCTATAGTTTAGAATCAACCTGCGCATATTGTCCGGTGGGAGACAGGATGAGGTTTTCAGGATCCGAGCAGAATCGCCGCGCGGCTTTCGGCCGGCGAGACGTCGAGTTCGAGCGGTTGAAGAAAGAACGCGACGAGCTCCTCATCCGCGAGCGGGCGGCCCACGCCGAGGCCGAGGAATCCCGCGAGCAGCTGCGCGAGGTTCTGGAGAGCGTCGGCGGCGCCTTCTTTGCACTCGACCGGCAGTGGCGCGTGATCTGTGTCAACGATCAGGCGGTTAGTCTTACCAGCTGGTCTCGGGAGGAGTTGCTCGGCAAGAGCGTTTTGGAGCCGTTCCCCGAGCTGGCTGAGGGTGTGGCCTCCGCGGAGCTGATCCGGGCAGAGGAGAAGGGGAGCGCCACGCAGTTCGAGCATTACTCCTCGAAGCTCGACTGTTGGTTATCCCACCGTGTCTACCCCTCGCCCGCCGGAATCTCCGTCTATACCACGGACATCACCGGGCAGAAGAAGGCCGAGAAGAAGCTCCGGGCGCGCGAGGAAGAGTACCGCACCATCTTCGAGCTCGCGGGCGTCGGCAAGGCCCAGGCCGACCTGGAGACCGGCCGCTTTCTGCGCGTCAACCGCCGGTTGTGCGAGATCACCGGCTACGAACCCGAGGAACTGCTAGGTCTAACGTTCACCGAGATCACACACCCTAAGGACCAGAACTGTGAATACGACAGGTTCAATCGTATGGTGCGCGGAGAGATCGACGAGTACGAAACCGAGAAACGGTACGTGCGCAAGGATGGCACGGTGGTCTGGGTGCGCGTGAACGCGACCGCCATCCGCGACCCCAAGGGGCGACCGCTGCGAGCCGTAGCCACGATAGAAGACATGACCGAGCGCAAGAAGGCCGAGGAGGAGCTCAAGAGCAGGGAGGAGCTCTACCGGCTGATCGCCGCCAACTCGACCGACATGATCTCCAAGCACACGCCCGAAGGTGTGTACACCTACGCCTCGCCTGCCTGCCGCTCGCTGCTCGGGTACGAGCCCGAAGAGCTCGTCGGGCGCTCCGCCTACGAGTTCTTCTACCCCGAAGACCTGGAAGCGATAAGGGGAGTTCACTCCTCGATACTGGAGCTGCCCGACACCTACACCGTCAGCTACCGGATCTATCGCAAAGACGAATCCTACATCTGGTTCGAAACGACCAGCCGGACGGTCAAAGACCCGGAGACGAACGCGGTACAAGAGATCATAGCCGTCTCGCGCGACATTACCAAGCGCAAGCGGATGGAAGAAGAGAAGCTGCAGTTGGCGAAGCACATGAAGCTGCTCCTGGAATCGACCGACGAAGGTATCTACGGGGTAGACCTGCAAGGAACATGCACTTTCCTCAATAGGTCCGCAGCACAAATGCTCGGCTACGCCCCAGAGGAGCTTCTCGGCAAGGACATGCACGAGATTTGCCATCACAGCCACAAAGCAGGGGCCCCCTACCCTACAGAAGCGTGCCCGATCTACCAGGCTTTTCGAGAAGAGCGGGGAGTACGGGTCGACGATGAGGTTTTTTGGCGCCGGGACGGGAGTTCGTTCCCTGTTGAATACTCGTCGTCTCCTATAATCGAAGATGGGGTCACCAGAGGCTCTATCGTGGCCTTCGTCGACATCACCGAGCGCAAGCGGGCAGAGGAAGCGCTGCGCAAGAGCGAAGAGCGGTACAAGGCCCTGTACGAGGATAACCCGTTTATGTACTTCACAGTGGATGCACGAGGAACGGTGCTATCGGTAAACCGCTCCGGTGCCCAGCAGCTCGGTTACACGGGCGAAGAGCTGGTTGGTTATCCGATACTCAACATCTTCCATGAAGAGGACAGAGAAGGCATCTCACGCTACCTCGGTATGTGCTTGCAGGATCTCGAACGGCTCAGCAGTTGGGAGGCACGCAAGCTCCGCAAGGACGGGAGCATAATGTGGGCCAGGGAAAACCTGCGCATCGTGGAAGGCCCTGATGGGAATAAGATCGGTCTACTCATCTGCGAGGATATTACCGAGCATAAGCAGGCGGAGGAGCAGATACTGTTGCAGACGCAGCTACTCGAGCAGGTCCAGGCCGCGGTCATAGCCACCGATCTACAAGGTACGGTAACCTACTGGAACGAGTATGCCGAGAATCTCTACGGCTGGCCGCGCGAGGAAGCGTTGGGCCGCAATATCATGGGGCTAACCGTCGACCTCGAGGAAGCCGCGGTCGCCGAAGAGATCATGGAGCGACTCCGGACCGGCGAAACGTGGGAAGGTGAGCTTGTCGTCCGTCGTAAGGACGGCTCTACGTTCCCCGCCCACGTCACCGATTCCTTGATCTACGACGCGCAGGGCCACGCAGTCGGCATTGTGGGCGTTTCGACGGACATCACCGAGCGCAAAAAGGCCGAAGAGGAGCGCGACCGGTTCCTTGCCCAAGAGTGGCGAGCCCGCGCCGAGGCCGAGGAGCGACAGAGGATCAGCCGCGAGCTGCACGACCGCGTGGCCCACTCGATGGCGGTGGTTCACCAGAGCCTGGAGCTCCACGAGGCCATCAAGGGACGCAACCCCAACGAAGCCAACCGCAAGCTGGCGCTCGCCAGGGAGACGACGAAGACCGCCCTGGAGGCCACCCGCGACCTCTCCATGATGCTCCGCAACCAGGTCGAGTACGACCTCGAGCCGGCCCTCTCGCACCTGATCTCGACCGCCGTTCCGCCGGACATGCACGCCGAGGTATCCGTAGAGGGCGATAGCTCGCTCGTTCCGCAAAGGTTGCAGGATCAGCTGTTCCTGACCCTGCGGGAGGGCGTGCGGAACGCCGTGTCGCACTCGGGCGCGAAGACTATATCGGTGGCCGTGGAGGTTACGCCAGAGGAGGTCTCCAGCTCGATCGAGGACAACGGGCGCGGCTTCGACCCGCAAGGGGTGCGCACGGGCGGCGGGCTCAAGTCCATGCGAGAGCGGGCGGCGCTCGCTAGTGGCTCCTTGCGCCTCGAGAGCGCCCCGGGCGGCGGCACGCGGATCGAGGTAAGCATCCCCCTCTCGGGGCGGGAGTAGGATGGAGGACCGTCCCCCCAAAGGTTCCATAAGGGTGGTACTCGCGGACGACCATACCATGTTCCGCCAGGGACTCAAGGAGATGCTCTCCACCGACGAATACATAAAGGTCGTCGGGGAAGCCGAGAACGGCGCCGAAGTCGTGAAGTTGGCCCAAAAGACGCGACCCGACGTGGTCGTCCTGGACGTCGAGATGCCGGTCATGGGGGCGCGGGAGGCGATGGACCGACTCCTCCGGCTCTCGCCGCCCCCCAGGATCGTGGTGGTGACCATGCACGACGAGCCGCGTCTGGTGCGGGAGTTTCTGGGACGCGGTGCGAGCGCCTACCTGGTAAAGAGCGCCTCCCTCGAGGAGTTGCTCGCGGCGGTACGCGCCGCAGTCGAGAGCCCAGCCGGTACTCAGAACGAGAACCTGGTAATGGTCGCCCCGAGGGGCGCCTTCGAGAGGGTAGAGAGAGCAGCGGAGGAGGGCGGTCTCTCCGCCCGCGAGCTGGAGATACTGCTCCTCGTAGCCAGAGGCCTCTCGAATCGCCAGATCGCCTACTCTCTTAGGCTCGCAGAGGCAACCGTCAAACGCCACCTCGCCAACCTCTACCCCAAGATGGGTGTCGGCTCCCGCGGCGAGGCCACCAGCAAGGCCTTGGCGGAGGGTTGGATCTCTACCCGCGACGTGACTGAGGTAGGAGACACACCAAACAGCAAGAACGCTGAACGCCGTCTCTGACCCGCCAGCACAAACTTCTAATATACATAAAAATGTGTGCATCGTGAGCCAAGAGATGTAATGTATAACCAGGTCACCGAAAGGTGGCGGGTAAGGGGAAAGGGTTTACCATCCGCGGATCGGTGTTTTGCGTCTCTTCTTTAGTGAAGCATCGATCCGCAGGCGGTCGGTTACGGAACGAGCAAGAAGAGGAGACCTTTTGACCGACAGAAGGGCCGGCACGGCGCAAACTTAACTCGAGGCGAACCGGGATTGTTGCAGGGTGGTCGCGAGCGGGCTCATGGCAGCTCAGGAGCAGAACGCGAGGTTTGCCCGGTTATTGATCGAGGAGTCGTTCAGAGCCTGCGCGAGTCTCTTGTACGCCCCCTTCTCTCCTTCTTGACACGGGACCCGTGTCGAGGCTGCAGACCCGCCGGTAGAGGATTACGACCTGCTGACCACCGAGGAGGCCGCCGGCAGGCTCGACGAGCTCTCCGCCAGTGAGGTCGAGAAGCTAAAAGCTTACGAGAATCCGAACAAAGACCACGGCGCCCTGATCGAGCGATTCGGCCGCAGCCTGGTCTGACTACCGGCGCCCTCTTCACCCGGCTGCGAGGCCTCTATGCACTACGAGGTAGCCGTCGGCTGATGATGGTTGACGGCACGGTACATAAGCTATGATACGGGAGTACGTTAAGGGGGATTGTAGCTTTGATCCCAGACGGAGAGAAGGGGTCGACTTTGCGAGTGGCGCTCTTCATCACCTGCTTCAACGACACGCTCTTTCCCGAGACTGGCCGGGCGACCGTTGAGGTGCTCGAACGGCTGGGAGTAAGGGTGGACTTTCCGCTCGAACAGACCTGCTGCGGCCAGATGCACTTTAACACCGGCTACCAGCGCGAGGCGATACCGCTGGTACGCCGCTTCGTGAACGTCTTCAAGGACTACGACGCCGTCGTAGCTCCCTCGGGCTCGTGCGCCGGCATGGTCCGCGAGCTCTACCCGATGGCCGCCGAGCTCGCGCACGACAAACGCCTCGGCGCCGACGTCGAGGAGCTCGCACCGAAGGTCTTCGAGCTCTCCGAGTTCCTGGTCAAGAAGCTCGGGGTGACGGACGTCGGCGCCTACTACCCGCATCGGGTCACCTACCACCCGACCTGCCACTCTTTACGGATGCTGAAAGTCGGCGACGCTCCCCTGAAGCTCCTGCGGGCCGTGAACGGCATGGACCTCGTCGAGCTGCCCGAGGCGAAAGAGTGCTGCGGTTTCGGCGGGACCTTCGCGGTCAAGAACGCCGACACCTCCATCGCGATGCTCTCCGACAAGCTCCGGCACGTCCTGGATACGGAGGCCGAGGTCTGTACCGCCGGGGACAACTCTTGTCTGATGCACATAGGCGGCGGCCTCAAGCGCCAGCGGGCCGGCGTCAGGGCCGTCCACCTGGCTGAGATACTCGCCAGCGAAGCCACCGAGGAGAGGGAGTAACCGTGGAGATCAAAGCCCCCGACGCCTTCTCGGGCGGCAGGACCCCGTCCTTCGAGGAGTCCGCCCGCGAGAGCCTCGCCGATACCCAGCTCCGGCGCAACCTCGGCAAGGCGACCCAGACCATCCGCCGCAAGCGGGCCGTGGCCGTCGAGGAGATGCCCGACTGGGAGCAGCTCAGGGAGGCTGGCCGGGCCCTGAAGGAGCGTACGTTGCGCCACCTCGACGAGTACCTGCTTCAACTCGAAGAGTCCGTGAAGAGGGCCGGGGGGCGGGTGCATTGGGCGCGGGACGCCGAGGAGGCGAACGGGATCATCGCGGGGATCGCGAAGAGCCACAAGGCCAGAGAAGTGGTCAAGGTCAAGTCCATCGCGACCGACGAGACCAAGCTCAACGAGCACCTGGAAGGGGAGGGCATCGAGGCGTTCGAGACGGACCTCGCGGAGCTCATCATCCAGCTCGCCGGGGAGACCTCCTCGCACATCCTGGTGCCGGCGATCCACAAGAACCGCTCGGAGATACGGGAGCTCTTCATGCGGAAGCTCGGCGCCCGGGGCCTCTCGGACGACCCGCCGGACCTGGCCAACGTGGCGCGCCTGTACCTGCGCGAGAAGTTCCTCGGGGCGAAGGTCGGGATAAGCGGAGCCAACTTCGCGGTCGCCGAGACGGGGACGGTGTGCGTCGTCGAGTCCGAGGGGAACGGCCGGATGTGTACGACGCTCCCGCCCGTGCTCGTAACGCTCATGGGGATCGAGAAAGTCATCCCGACCTGGCGAGACTACGAGGTCTTCATGCAGCTCCTCCCTCGCTCCTCGACCGCCGAAAGGATGAACCCGTACACCTCGTTCTGGACCGGCGTATCGGAAGGCGACGGGCCGCAGGAGTTCCACCTCGTCCTCATGGACAACGGGCGGACGGAGGTGCTGGCCGACGAGATCGGGCGTCAGACCCTGAACTGTATCCGCTGCTCGGCCTGTCTGAACGTCTGCCCCGTCTACGAACGGACCGGCGGTCACGCCTACAACTCGGTCTATCCGGGACCTATAGGAGCGATCCTGACGCCGCAACTGGTCGGCATTGGCAGGCCCGGCTCGGACTCGCTACCCTACGCCTCCTCCCTGTGCGGCGCGTGCTACGAGGTCTGCCCGGTGAAGATAAACATCCCCGAGGTGCTCATACACCTGCGCGGCAAGGTAGTGCGCCACAAGCAGGACGAGGGCAGCATAAAGGGCAAGCTCGATCCCGAGAACGTAGCGATGAAAGCGATGGCGAAGACCTTCTCGGACCGCAGGCTCTACGAGGGAGCGCAGAGGGCGGCGCGGATAGGCCAGTGGCCGCTGGCGAGGGGCGGCACCATCCACCGTCTCCCCGGCAGGCTCGCCGGCTGGACCGAGGCGCGCGAGCTAAAGCCCGTCCCGGAGCAGACCTTCCGGGAGTGGTGGAGGTCGAGGAACGGCTCGGCGAAAGACTCCTCGGGGGCGGGCGCGTGACCACCGCGAGAGAGGAGATCCTGCGTCGCATCCGTCGCGCCACGCACGACGTCCCGAAGGACGAACATCCCGGGGACGTCTCAGTCGAACGCGGCTACCGCAATAGAGACGACGCCCCGCGCGAGGAGATCGTCGCGCGCTTCGCCGAAAGAGTAGCCGAGTACGAGGCGACCGTCCACCGCGTAAGCGAGGACAAACTGCCCCGCGCGATAGCCGAAGCCTGCGAGCGGCGCGGCATAAAGCAACTCGTCATACCCCCCGGCCTTCCCGAGGGCTGGGTCCCCGACGGCATAGAGCTGCTACGCGATGGCGCGAGTATGCGGCTCTCCAACGAGGAGCTAGACTGGAGCGACGGTGTACTCACCGGCTGCGCCCTGGGCATCTCCCAGACCGGCACTATCGTCCTAACTGTCGGGGAGGCGCAGGGTCGCCGGGCCCTGACGCTACTGCCCGACTACCATCTGTGCGTCGTGCGGGAGGAGCAGGTCGTAGGTCTCGTCCCTGAGGCTTTCGCGCAGCTCGAAGAGGCCTTGAAAGGAGAGAGACGGGCGATCACCTTTATCTCCGGCCCGTCGGCGACCTCGGACATAGAGCTAAACCGGGTCGAGGGCGTGCACGGACCACGCACCTTGGAAGTACTAATCGCCGGTTGAGCTTCGACTCGTCGGCGGGCCTGCGGTTCCGGCGGCTTTCCTACTTTTGGGCCGTGTGCTAGCTTTAGCGCATGGATAATTCTCAGGTCAGGGTTAGATACGCGCCGAGCCCCACCGGCTCGCTGCACGTCGGCGGCGTCAGGACGGCACTCTTCAACTGGCTCTTTGCCCGCAAGAACAACGGCACGTTCGTCCTGCGTATAGAGGACACGGACCTCGAACGCTCCACGGAGGAATCGGTCGAGCAGCTCAAGCGGTCCCTGCGCTGGATCGGCCTCGAATGGGACGAGGGCCCCGAGGTAGACGGCCCCCACGGCCCCTACCGCCAGACGGAACGCTTCAACCTCTACCGCGAAGCAGCGAGGAAGCTCCTGGATTCCGGTGCCGCCTACTACGACTTCGCCACCCCCGAGGAGCTGGCGGAGTTCCGGGAGAGGGCACGGGCCGAGAAGCGGCAGCCCATCTACACCGGCGGCGAGTACCGCGAGATGGACCCGGACGAGGCGCGTAAGAGGATACAGGCCGGGGAGCCGTACACCGTGCGCATGAAGACACCGCGCGAGGGGCAGACGGTCGTGGAGGACATGATCCGGGGTCCCGTCACCTTCGAGAACGCGAACCTCGAAGACTTCGTGCTGATGAAGTCCACCGACACCCCGACCTACAACTTCGCCGCCGCCGTAGACGACGCATGGATGGAGATCAGCCACGTAATAAGGGGCGACGACCACCTCTCCAACACGCCGCGCCAGATCCTCATCTACAAGGCTCTGGACTACAAGTTACCGGCCTTCGCCCACGTCCCGCAGGTCCTCGGCCCGGACAAAAAGAAACTCAGTAAACGCCACGGGGCGGCGAGCGTCGAG
>JADDPM010000064.1 GCA_016781885.1 Rubrobacter sp. | reverse complement strand
TGCGTAAAGTCCCGCCCGGCACGGACGGCGCGGTCTCAGCACCGGGGACGCTCGCCGGCCTCGCCGCCGCTGGCCTCACCGCGCTTCTGGGGCTCGCGCTCGGGCTCGTGCCAGGGTCTGACTTGACGCTCATCGTGGCGGGAGCGGCGTTTGCCGGGACGGTGGTAGACAGCCTCGTTGGGGCGCTCGCGCCGCGTCTCGGCAACGAGATCACCAACGTCCTCTGCACGCTCGCGGCCGCCGGTCTGGTCTTAGCCTTCGCATGACCGGCGGCACGCTCCTTATTGCTCCCCGGGTTTGCGCTTCCGGCGGGAAGGGCGTACGAGAAGTGGCGCCTCTCAGGCGGGAGGCGGTTCGCCTGATATCAGACCGTGGCGCTCCACGAGCAGGGGTACAGAGCTCATATCCATCTCGAGCCCGTATCTCTCCATGACGGCGCCAAGCGCCTGCTCGTCGGGCGGGCCCTCGTGGGCGGGGAGGAGCAGGGATGAGATCTCCATAAAGTACCGCTCGAAGCCTGCGGGAGAGATGATCTCGAGCGCCCGCGCCGGCGCATCGCCCACGTTCCAAAAGGCGTGCGGCACGTGGCGGGGCTTGAAGACGAGGTCTCCAGATCGCGCCACGAGGACCTCGTCACCGACCTGGACGCCGATCTCTCCCTCGATTACGTAGGTGTACTCGTCCTCGTGCCGATGCGTATGCATAGGCGCGGCGAGGACGCGCGGCTCGATCGGATGCTCGACTAGCGCGAAGGTCTCACCGGTCTCCTTACCGTCGATCATGAACCGCACACCAAGACCCCCGAGCCAGACCATCTCACCCTCCTCCGGCGATAGCACAATGCGCGCGCGAGAACTTCCCGCTCCAACCATGATCAGCCTCCCCTCGTAGTTCCCGCGAACATGGACGTTTACCGAATGGTGAGAACATTGTACATATCTCGCCACCAGCCAATCAAAAAATTTACTCGAACGGGTGTCCATCCAACGTCGCTGCCGAAGCTTCCGAGCGTCGAATTCTCCATGGTGTTTGCGAACACCGCTTCTCGTATGGAGACCATTTCTGGCTCATGCTCTAAAATCATCTCGAGCGTGTACTAGAAGGAGACCGAGTGAGCGAGGCTACCGAAAAGCAGACCTACGATCCCACAGCCCTGGAACACCGCTGGCAGGAGCGGTGGGCCGAGACGGGTTTGTACAAGACCGACGAGGACCCGAACAAGCCCAAGCATTACGCGCTCACGATGCTCCCGTACCCGAGCGGGGACCTGCACGTCGGCCACTGGTATGCGATGACCCCGTCCGACAGCCGGGCACGCTTTATGCGGATGAACGGGTACCGGGTCTTCTTCCCAATAGGCTTCGACGCCTTCGGACTTCCCGCGGAGAACGCGGCGATAAAGCGGGGCATTCATCCGTATAAGTGGACGATGTCCAATATAGAGAACATGCGCGGCCAGCTCCGGCAGATGGGAGCGATGTTCGACTTCGGAGCCGAGGTCTTGACGTGCAACCCCGAGTACTACAAGTGGAACCAGTGGTTCTTCGTCAAGTTCTTCGAGAAGGGGCTCGCGTATCGCAAAGAGGCGCCGGTGGACTGGTGCCCGAAGGACAACACGACGCTCGCGCATGAGCAGGTGGTGGGTGTGGACAGGCGATGCGAGCGGTGCGGTACGCCAGTTATAAAGAAAGACCTGACGCAGTGGCTCTTCAAGATCACCGACTACGCCGAGGAGTTGCTGGACTTCTCGAAGATAGACTGGCCCGAGCGGGTCAAGACGTTGCAGACGAACTGGATCGGCCGTTCGACGGGCGCCGAGATAGCGTTCGAGGTGCCAGGCTACGGTCCCATCGAGGTCTTTACGACGCGGCCCGACACGCTCTTCGGGGCGACGTTCTTCGTCGTGGCCCCCGAGCATCCGGCGGTAGAGCGTATCACGACGCCGGAGCAGTCAGACGAGGTTCGCGCCTACGTCGAGAGGGCGGGCCGGATGTCCGAGATCGACCGGACCGACGTGACGCGCGAGAAGACGGGCGTCTTTACAGGGGCGTACGCCGTCAACCCGGCGAACGGGGAGGAGATCCCCGTCTACGCCGCCGACTACGTACTGCTCGGCTACGGGACCGGCGCCATCATGGCCGTACCCGCTCACGACGAGCGCGACTTCGAGTTCGCCAGGAAGTACGGGATAGAGATTAGGACCGTAATCGCCCCGCCGGACTGGAACGGCGAAGAGTTGACCGAGGCCTACGCCGGCGAGGGCACAATGATCAACTCCGACGGCTTCGACGGTCTCCCGAACACGCAGGGCAAGAAGGCGGTAACGGATTGGCTGGAGGAGCGGGGCGTCGGTAAAGCCGCCGTTACCTACCGTCTGAGGGACTGGCTCATCTCGCGCCAGAGGTACTGGGGGACCCCGATCCCGATCATCCACTGCCCCGAGCACGGCGCCGTCCCCGTCCCCGAAGAGAACCTGCCGGTCCTCTTGCCGGAGGACGCGGAGTTCATGCCCACGGGCGAGTCGCCCCTTAAGCTCGACGAGGACTTCCGCAACACCACGTGTCCCATCTGCGGCGGCCCCGCCGAGCGGGAGACGGACACGATGGACACGTTCATGGACTCGTCGTGGTACCAGTACCGCTACCTCTCGCCGCACTACGATGAGGGGCCGTTCGACCCGGAGAGGGGCAGGGAGTGGCTCCCGGTGGACCAGTACACCGGCGGAATCGAGCACGCCGTCATGCACCTGCTCTACACGCGCTTCTTTACGAAGGTCATGCGCGACCTCGGGTTGGTGGACTTCGACGAGCCGATGCTCAAGCTCTTCAATCAGGGGATCATCCTCGGCGAGGACGCGGAGAAGATGAGCAAGAGCCGCGGTAACGTGGTGAACCCACAGGAGCTGGTGGACCGCTACGGCTCGGACGCCCTTCGCTGCTTTTTGATGTTCATCGGCCCCTGGAACCAGGGTGGGCCGTGGGACGGGCGCGGCATCGAGGGCGTCGTCCGTTTCCTGAGGCGGGCCTACTCGCTCGCGGCCGGAGGAGACCCCTCGGGCGCCCAGTCAAATCCTAAAGAGCTCGATCGCCGCACGGCGAGTCTCGTTAAAAAGGTTACCGAGGACCTGGAGGCGTTCCGGTTCAACACGGCGCTCGCGGCGCTCATGGAGCACACGAATTACCTGCTGGGACTCAAGGGCAAGGTCGGGGACGACGAGTGGACGGAGGCGCTGCGTACGTTCGTGCTCGCCCTCGCGCCGCTCGCTCCTCACCATGCCGAGGAGATGTGGGCGCTGATGGGCCTACCGTACTCGGTCCACGAGCAGGCGTGGCCAGGTTGGGACGAGAACCTCATAGAGGCTGAAGAGGTAACGCTAATCGTCCAGGTTAACGGAAAGCTGCGCGACCGTATCCAGGCGCCGGCGGACATCTCGGAGGACCTTGCCAAAGAGCTTGCGCGCGCCAGCGAGAAGGTGCGGCCCCACGTCGAGGGGCGCCAGATCCGCAAGAGCATCTACGTACCGGGGCGGTTGGTGAACCTGGTCGTTGCTTAGCCCGTCAGCTACCGACGGGGGCTAGAAACTACCTTTTGCGAGGCGACTCAGGCGTTTCGCGTCTGGCGGTACTCCTCTACCACCTCGGAGAGCTCCTCGCGGTTGCGCAGGCCGGAGAGGGTCGGGAACGGCATCGTGCCGATCATGAGCGCGCCCAGAACCAGGACTATCGGTAGGGCGACGAGCGGCGGGGGCCCGAAGGCGGCGAGCACCGCCACCAGCACGCCCGCGCCGGGTATGGGGCAGCCGATGAAGTAGAGGGGGTTCTTGCATGTGGAGAACCGGGCCAGGCGCCAGGCCCCGCACAGAAAGAAGAGGATGCAGCCGGCCAGACCGAGGAGGGGCAGGGCGTAGAGCGAGCCCATGTACAGCGCGAGGGCGGGAGCTGCTCCGAAGGAGACTACGTCGGCTAAAGAGTCGAGGTTAGTGCCGAACACGTCTTCGTTGCCGGCGCGGCGAGCCGCGGCCCCGTCGAGGAGGTCGAAGACGGCGGCCAACGCGATCAGGGCCGCCGCCGCGACGAGATTGTCGCGAAAGACAAGGAGTACCGAGAGGAAGCCTGCCACCAGGCTGCCGCTGGTCAGGAGGTTTGCCAGTGAGATGTACTCTCTCATGCGATATTCTCTCCCTTGCGGTAGCGGGCCAGGGGAGTGACGCCGGCCCTTACCCGGTCCCCGGGGCTTACGAGTGGATCGGCGCTGCCGGCCGGCAGGAGCACGTCCGTGCGCGAGCCGAAATGTATAAGCCCGATCCTCTGTCCCTGTACAACGCTCTCGCCGGTCTGTACCCAGCGCGAGATCCTGCGGGCCACCATACCCGCTATCTGCACGACGACCGCGCGCCCTTTAGGGCCGTCTATGGCGATCCGGTTCTGGTGGTTCTCCTCTTTGGCGTCTCCCAAAAAGGCCGGTACGAACCTGCCCTCGACCTCCTCCTGCTTTACGATGCTCCCCTCCACGGGGCTGCGGTTTACGTGGACGTTGTGGATGGAGAGGAATGTGCTGATCCTCAAAGCGTCACCGCCGGGGATCCAATCTTCACGCGCCTCCTCGACGTCGGTTATGAACCCGTCGGCCGCAGCGTAGACCACGTCCGGGTCCGGGACGAGCGGCCGCTCTGGATCCCGGAAGAAGAGTAGGGATGCCCCGGCTGCTCCGAGGGCCGCGAGACCGCTCCTGCGCCGTCCGGCGAGCAGCAGCGCCCCGCCCAAGACGAGGGGTCCGATCACGTAGCGCCGGGCTACCATCCAGCTTCTGCTGGTGATCATCGCTTGTTAGCCTCCTGTGGCACGGCCGCGCTGCATGCGAAGAGGAACGCCGGGGGGACGTTCAGAGGGGAGAGGCGCCTCCGCACCGAGGCGAAATAGCGTTCGAGGTCCCTCTGCACCATCGTGGAGTATTGGATCGCTACCATAACCCCATCGGGGGCTAGAATCTGCGCGATCTCCTTGAAGATATTCTTCCTGACCTGGATCGGCAATGAGGTAAACGGGATGCCCGAGACGATGACGTTCACCTTCTCCCCTTCCAGATACTCCTCGACGTGCTCCGCCGAGCCCTGGATGATGCGCAACCGTGGGTCGTTGAACCGCCCGGAGAGCGTAGAGACCAGTTCCGGGTCGATCTCGAACGCCAGAAAACGTGCGTCGGGACGCAGCCTCTTCAAGACCTCCTCCGTATACACTCCAGTGCCCGCGCCAAGCTCGACGACTACCCGGGCCTGCTTCAGGTTCGCCATGTCCAGCATATCCCGTACGGCCCGCTTGCTGGTCGGCAGGATCGCCCCGACCGCCCTGGGGTTCGCCAGAAAAGAGCGGAAGAAACGAAGTCTCTCCTGTATGTCTCTATTCATGCTAAATCGTCCGTCCCTGACTGTAGGGACCCGTTTTTAAGATGCAATCTGCCCCTCTGTAAACCCACCAACTACGTCCACCACCTGTGTAGCACGTCAATACCTGTTGTATCCTTCTGCTTAAGGGCCCTTCTATAACAACATATGCCCAGCATAGCAAGTTATACCTATAGCTGACGTTGAGTTAGCATAGGAAATGCAAGCCAGGCTAACATACCATCCATGCACACGTACTCTCACGCGGTTTTCACGTGGGCGGTGGCCCGGTACGTCGAGCGGGAAGAATCCCATGCCGCTGCGTGGGGCGCGGCGGGGTCGACGGTCCCGGATATGCCGACTCTCGTAAAGGCGGGTTACCTGCTGTGGCGCCACCGGGACACGATGACGAAGGACGAGTTCTACGAGGCCCTCGAATACTACACGGAGCCTTCCGGAAAGCCGGACCTCTCGGTCCACTCTCTGGTCCCGGTAGGCTCTTTGCTTGCTCTATACAAGTTACTCGGCCTGAAGAGAAAAGATCCGTACAGAGCTATGCTTTACTTCCTGCTCGACTGGGCTGGGCACAATCTACTGGATCTGCCGACGCACTCATCCGACGCCCGTCCGCCGTTCTGGCCGCTTTCGAAGTGGCGGTGGAAGAGTCCTATCTCCTACTGGGACCGTGACTGCTACGCGCTACCATGCACCCTTGCCGAGCACGCGATCATCCTGGCCCTCATCCTGGCGTTTCTGCACCAGAGCTACCGAGAAGCCCCATAGGTACCGCGCCCGAGCGCTATATTGGTCGCCGGATGCTCTCTCCTGAGGGCGATTCGCTTGGTTAGCGAGACGCACCCGGCGCTTTGACGCTACGCCGGCAACCGAAAAAGCTGGCCAGCCGGGATCAATCGTTGCCGAAGAGCGAGCCTATGCCTCCGCTACTTTCTCTGCCGTGGGAGTGTTCGGGGACGGTCGGGCCTTCTGAGGATTGGACGAGGACCCAGCCGGGGCCTTCAAAGGAGATCTGGAACGTCTCCCCGCTCCCGCGCCCCATAAAGGTCTTGAACGAGACGTCCGAGCGGACGCTCGTCCTTACGCCGCCGCTCCACGCTATCGCGGAGTCCGGGTCGGCGAAGGTAGGGGTGCTCGTGTCCAGAAGCACCGGCTCGCCGTGCGAGGTGAGGGCGACCTTGCCGGTCCCTTCGAGCACGACGTTGAAGAGGCCGCCGGCCAGCCGTCCGGCTCCTTCTACCCTTCTAATATCCCAGTCCACGTTCCCCTCAAAGGCGAGGATGGAGTCACCGTTCACGGTCATCCGGTCGTTGTTGAGGTCGAGCACCATGATCTTTCTTGCATCCTGGGCGAGGAAGAGGTCGCCCACGCCGGTCGCCGACATGAGCTTGACGCCCTCGCCGGTGAGGGCCTTCTTGAAGAAGCGACCCACCCCTCCGCCCTGATGCTCGAAGCGGACATCGCCCTGGTAGGCGACCATCGAGCCGAGCTTGGCCTGTATCCGGTCGTTATCCAGTCTCACCTTCAGTAGTGAGGAGTTCTGCAGCGTGAACCTGCCGGCTGGCGTTACCTCCCGGAATTGGTCTAGGTTCGTCTCGCTCATTCCCTTACCTCCCTGAATCTGGATATTACTACCGATTACGCGGTACCCGCCGGAAAGTTTCCCCTTCTACACGCAGACGGTAGCGGGGACGGGTGGGGGAGAGGCGGGTCTGGCGAAGAAGAAGCCCTGTGCCAAGTCCGCGCCGTGGGCAACGAGCCAGCGCCACTGCTCCTCGGTCTCGACCCCCTCGGCCACGACGGTCACGCCGAGGTCTTTGGCGAGATCGAGGAGCTTCGCGGCGATCGCGGTACGGTAGGGGTCGCGATCCACGTCCCGCACCAGGCCCACGTCCAGCTTCACGAAATCCGGGCGCAGGGAGGCGAGAAGGTTCAGGGAGCTGTAGCCCACCCCGAGGTCGTCCAGGGCCACCTTGAACCCGCCCTCGCGGTAGAAGTCCAGGATCCTCTTGAGGTGCTTATCGTCCCGTATCTCCTCGCTCTCCGTTACCTCGAAGACTATGCGTTCGGGTGAGAGGTCTGAGTGCTTGATCGCGCCCATAGTGCTCCTCAGGCAGTATGCGGGATCGTAGATCGAGGTTGGGTTGAAGTTGATGAAGACGTTCTGCTCCAGGCCAGATCTAGAGGCCTCTTCTATAGCCTTTGTGCGGGCCGCCCGGTCGAGGTTGAAGAGCAGATCGGCCTCGCGCGCCGCCCCATACATAGCACCCGGGCTCACGAGACCACCCTCTTCGTCGATGCCGCGCAGGAGGCACTCGTAGGCGAAGACCTTCTCTGGGTTCGCGGCGGAGACGATGGGCTGAAAGTGGATGGTCAGCCGGTCCTCGCGCATTATCTCCACGAGCCACTCGCTCCGGACGACGGCGGTTAAAGTGGCGAGGTCCTGCGTCCGCGGGAGCGCCTCAAGACCAAAGGCCGAGCCCTTCTCGACGAGGATGGCCCTGCAGTCCTTGAGCTCTTCTTTGCTGAGACCCTCGATCAGGAGCTCGCACAGGCTCCTCAAGCCCTCCGGTGCTACCTCGACGGCCAGCACGTCCTCCACGGGGTCGCCGAACGGCAAACCTGACTTCCAGAGGATGCGCCGGAGCGTGCCCCGGGTATGGGCCAGCGGCGGGGCAAGGTATAGAACCCCGGCCTCCGTAAGGTCCCGCGGCAAACTCTCGCACCGGCTGCATCTGCTCATCCAACAATCTCCGCTCTAGCCGAAGTCCGTCATACCTTTATCGGCAAGAATGGCGAATGGCTTTAATCAAAGGTCAGAACACCCTACCGCCCAATGGCACCTCCCGGTCCGGGGCGAGCAGGACCACGGTGCCCTCATCGTCCGGCACCCCAAGCACCAGCACCTCGCTCTCGAAGCCCGCGATACGCTTCGGGGGAAAGTTCACCACCGCGACGACCTGCCTCCCCAAGAGTTCCTCTGGCTCGTAGTAGACTGTAAGTTGCGCGCTCGTCCTCTTGACCCCGACCCCCGACCCGAAGTTCACCGCGAGCTTTACGGAGGGCTTGCGGGCCTCCGGGAAGGGCTCGGCCTCGACCACCTTCCCGACCCTGATATCCACCTTCTCGAAGTCCTGCCAGCTTATCTCCTGTGGCATGCTATCTCCCCTTTCGCCGGAGCTTTAGAGCAGTCTACAGCCCCCGGAGCCTGTGCGACCGTATACTTCTCGTACCGGCCTCCGGGTGGCGCGCCGGACGGAGTTCTTTTCTGAAGGAGGTAGCATAGAGATGAAGGGCGTCGTAGAGGAGATCTACGTAACCGGCAGGGGCAGCGAGCCGATGGAGCGCGTCGAGGAGGTGAGCGCCACGGCCGGGGGGCTGGAGGGCGACCGCTACAAGGAGGGGGCCGGTTACTGGACACGCTATGGCGACGTGTGCGAGGTGACGCTCATAGAGGGCGAAGACCTCGACGAGATAGAGCGTGAGGACGGTCTTAGCGTCAAGAGCGGCGAGCACCGGCGCAATATCATTACCCGGGGCGTGAGCCTGAAGAGCCTGCGCGGGACGCGTTTCCGGATTGGGGAGGCAGTCCTGGAGTACGACCGGCCCCGCCCGCCTTGCAAGCACGTTCAGGACGTGACCGAGCCGGGTATGACGCGCGCCCTGAGGAGACGTGGCGGCATTTGCGCCAGGGTAGTCGAGGGTGGGCGCATCCGGGCGCAAGACGAGGTCGTCGCGCTGTAACCCTCAACCGGACGTCAGATGAGACCGGGGCCAACCGGCCCCGGCCCTCTTGCTGGTTGGACGACGCTAATGTCCGGGAGGCGGCGGGAACTCGATTCCATAGCGCTCGGCGCTCATCAGCATCTTCTCGATATCCTCCGGCCCAGGCGGGGGTGGAGGGGAAGAGACGTCCGTGCCTGGTATCCCCGCCTCCTCGAAGAACTTGTCCAGCCCCGCCGGGACGACGAGCGTCAAGAGCCTGCCGACCTCCTCTCCCGAATTCTTGAGCGTGTGCAGGGTGCCTTTGGGGACGTGGACGAAAGATCCGGCGCCCGCCTTGATCCAGCGGTCCCTGTCCAAAAACTCGAACTCTCCTTCCAGCACGTAGAACGACTCGTCCTCGCGATGGTGAATGTGGGGCGGAGGGCCGCCACCTGGCAGCACCAGCGAGTCAAAGAGGGCGTAGGAGCCACCGGTGGTCTCTGTAGTAGCCTTGAAGGTGATCAGGTCGGTCCCGACCATCCAAATCGTCTTACCCTCGCTTGTCGGGACGTGCGACACGCCTTTCTTCTCGGTCTCCACGAGCCTTCTCCTTCCGTCAGGTTGTTTTTCTTGCTAAATTCAACATAGACCGCGGGATGGATCAGGGATATGGCAGAAACCTGCTAATTTTCGTGGAAGGTTCGGAAAGGGGCTAGCGGTGGGCGCTGTTATCGAAGAGCAGGTCTTCTCGGAGGTGAAGAGGTTTTGTTGTGCCGGGCTCGACGGACCGGTGCTGCTGGGCGAGGTGATCAAACGCCTGCGAAGGGCGGTGCCGTTCGAGGCGTACTGCGCATCTACGGCGGATCCGGCGAGTGGCCTGGTAACGCACTCTTTAGCCGAGGAGATGGGAGGCGCGAAGGAGGCCGCCATCTTCTTCGACCGCCTCTACTTCGAGTACGGCATGGACCAGTTCAGGGAGATGGCGCAGAGCCGCCGCCCGGTGGTCCTGCTCTCTGAAGCCGCAGATGGCTGCCTGGAGAACTCCCCGCGCTACCGGGAGCTACTCGAGCCGCTCGGGCTGGCTCACGAGATGAGCGGCATCTTCACCGCAGGCGGGCTCATGTGGGGCTCGATGGACCTGATCCGCGAGAAGGGTCGCCCGAACTACGAGCCTCGCGAGATCATGCTCCTGAAGCGCATCGTCCCGCACTTGGGCATCGGCCTGAAAACGGCGGCGCTACGCGCGCAGGCGCCCGTCGAAAGGAACGGCGCCGACGTCCCTGGCGTCCTGACCCTCGATCACCAGGGGTGCGTCGTGCAGCATACGCCGGCCGCGGAACACTGGCTCCAGGAGATCGAAGACCTCGAACCCGGGTGGCGGGAAGGTGCGGGTCTTCTAACAGCGGTTCGGATGGTCGCCAGTGCTCTGAAGCGAGCGTTGAGCTCCGAGACCGACAAAGATCTCAACAGCTCCCCATGCCTCCGCGTCCGGGCACGCTCGGGGCGGTGGCTGACGCTCTACGGCTCCCTGTCCGAACCGACCTCCTATAGCCCGGGCGAGACCGTGATCGTCATCCAACCGGCCAAGCCCGAAGAGGTGGCCTGGCTAAACGTTGCCGCCTACGACCTTAGCCCCCGGGAAGAGGAGGTGGTCAAGCTCGTCGTGCGCGGCGCCTCGACCAGGCAGATCTCCCAAACCCTCTACATCTCGGAGTACACCGTCCAGAACCATCTCTCTAACGTCTTCGAGAAGGTCGGTGTACGAAACCGCCGGGACCTGGTCAAACGTCTCTTCTTCGACAACCTCTACCCTTCGCTCTTCGGGTAGCCATCTCATTGGTGCTTTGGATTTTGGGAAGAGAGTTATCTCATGCTTGATGGCGACAAGGCCTCGAGTAACCCTCACGCTGCAAACGCTTACTCTGTCTTGCCTTCCTTTTCAAGAGAGATAGATGAGCCTCCGGCAGCGGTACAAGGGTTGAGTCTTACAAACGAGTAGCAGGACAGGGCGGTATGATGCCACCCTGTCCTGTAGAGGAATCTAGTATAGGGCTAAGATGCCCGCTTGCGCGCAACGAGAGCTACGCCTAGAACAGCGAGACCTCCCGCAAGCCCTGCCAGTACGACGCCGAGCTGCATAGGAGACACTATCCCTCCTGTAGCAGGCAGAGGACAGCTAAGCTCAGGGTTGAACGCAGTCTGGTTATCCGTGCCAAACAGCACCTTGCCATTGGGCATGAAGTAGATGTGCAGCATGTAGTGAGGCTCCTCCACCCCTGGATGCCCTTGCTGTACCTGGATGGTCTGCCCGAAGAGCTGCATCGGCCCCTGCCCTACATCCGCAGCCTCCCACTCCACTCCGATCACCTTGTTGTTCTGATCGAGCAAGAGTACTGATGGTTGCGCAGAGTGCATCTCCCCTTTGGGGAACTGGGCCATGAGGTGTTGCTGTTTTATGGCGTGTACTCCCATAGCCCCGGCGCCCATAGGGTTCGGAACACAAGGGCCCTCGGGCACGTACCCTGCGGCCTTTATCTGTTCTGGAGTAAGCCCTTCGAACTGCTGGCGCAGTTGAGCGACCTGCTGGGATGGATCTACCGGCTGAGCAGCGCTGTTGCTCTGCGCCAACGCCGTACCGGGCACTAGCGCCAGCACCACGCTCGCTACTGTGGCATAAAGGATCTTGCGTAACAATTTAGAGGCTGCGCGGATAGGTGGGTAGCGAATATATCAATGGTCGATGAGGAGCCGATTTGATCGTTCGGAGAATCGCCAAATATTAGAAGTAGCCAGCCTATCCGCGCAAGCTCTTAGTTCTCCTCCCTTTAGAGCTTCCGCCAATAGGCTGGCAACTTTTCACACTTGGCAACTCTCAGAGTGATTGAACAGCCTTCCCATCGTCCCTTGACACATACGCTACCTGCCTATTGGCGGAGCCTCTTACTCGCGGTTACCCTTGAACGCCTGGTGTGAGTTGAGATCACCATCCCAACAAGTCAGCAAA
>JADDPM010000344.1 GCA_016781885.1 Rubrobacter sp. | reverse complement strand
TAGAGGTTGCGCTCCATCGGCTCGGGGAGCTCGTAGCCCTTCTCGATGCCTTCGAGGCCGGCGTGCAGGAGTGTGGCGAAGCACAGGTAGATATTTGCCGACGGGTCCGGACAGCGTAGTTCCATGCGCGTAGCCTTCTCCTGGCCGGGGTGGAAGCCCGGCACCCGCACCAGTGCCGAGCGGTTGCGGCGGCTCCAGGCTATGTAGACCGGGGCCTCATACCCGGGGACCAGTCGCTTGTAGGAGTTCACGGTCTGGGCGAAGATGATCGAGAGCTCCCGCGCGTGCCTGAGCTGCCCCGCGATGAACGACTTGGCCGTGTCGCTGAGGAAGTACTGGTCGTCCGCGTCGAAGAACGCGTTCTTGTCGCCCGTGAAGAGACTCTGGTGGGTATGCATGCCCGAGCCGTTCTGGTTCTGCAAGGGCTTTGGCATGAACGTGGCGTACACGCCGTGACGCGTGGCGATCTCCTTGACGATCGTCCTATAGGTCATCACCTTATCGGCCATCGTCAGCGCGTCGTCGAAGCGCAGGTCGATCTCGTGCTGGCTGTGGGCGACCTCGTGGTGGGAGTACTCGACCTGAATGCCCATATCCTGCAAGGCGAAGATAGTCTCTCGACGTAAGGAGGTAGCCGCATCGAGCGTCGTCAAGTCGAAGTAGCCACCGTAGTCGAGTGGCTCGGTGCTCTGCGAGTCCTTGAAGTAGAAGTACTCGAGCTCCGGGCCGCAGTTGAACCTGTCGAAGCCCATCTCGCTCGCACGCTCCAGCGCACGCTTGAGGATGTGACGGGGGTCGCCGACGTAGGAGTCGCCGTCGGTGGTCTTCACGTCGCAGAACATCCTGGCGACCGGGCTCTCCTTCGGGCTCCACGGGAAGATCTTGAACGTCGAGGGATCGGGCAGGGCGATCATGTCCGACTCCTCGATGTCCTGGTAGCCCGTGATGGAGGACCCGTCGAAGCCCATCCCCCCGTCTAGCGCGTCCTCCAACTCGCCCACCGTGAGCGAGAAGCT
>JADDPM010000010.1 GCA_016781885.1 Rubrobacter sp. | reverse complement strand
TAGGATGGGGTGCCTCAGGACGAAGAGAGGTTAGGGCGATCTCCGAGCCTTACGCCAACGCGAGGGGCGAGATAGTGGTCAGGATGACCGAAGAGCGAGAGTACCAGGATGCTTTGTGTGAAGGCCGCCGCGCTATTGGCATACCCTGGCCCGTGAAACATACAGCGGTTGTCTTGCTCCGGAGACCTTAGATGCGCCAAAACGGCCGCCGAGACTACAGAAGGTGTAGTAGTCACTCCGGCGGACGTTGGAGGCGCTCAGGAGGGCGTTGAGTGCCGGTCCTGGCGGCAAAGGTTGTTCGGGAATGAATTGGTTATTGGTCCTGCTGTCAGGGTCCATCGGTGCTATTTCGGAGTTCATACTCGGGTTTCTCAGAGAGCTGTGGCGCAACGAGAGGGAACGGCGAGGGTTACTAAGGTTGCTCCAGGCGGAGATAGAGCACAACATCGAGGTGGTACGCACGGTCCGGGAATCGAGGCCGGGCCTGTTGGGCTCTCCGGATCTCCGCTTCATGAAGATTGAGACTTGGCGGGCCACTCGGACAAGGGCGACCCAACTTCTCCCCGACGAGCTGTTAAGACATAGAAAACTACTATTCTTTGCTTGAGATTGTACTAACACTCCTCGGCTTCCATACCTCGGTGGCGAGGTCGAGGAACGGTGGCACAGGGGCGCTATAGCGCGGAAGTTGGGCGAGGAGGTTCCGCGCTCGCGAGGCCGGTTTACTGGTACACGATGAAGGTGGTAGAAGTACAGGAGCGAGTGCCGGCGCAGATTTCTACGTACCTTGAGCGTTCTTGGCTCGGCAACATGCTCCAAAGTGCTCGGCGGTGGCGGCAGAGAACGCGGTGCGACAGGGGTACGTAGATTCTTCGGCTTCGAGTACGCGGATACCCTTCCCGCCGGCGCGAAGCCTCAACTTGTCTAACAAGCTGCATGGACCGGCTGCTACTACCAGCCCTCTAACCTCCCATGGTTACGGGGTTCCTGCATAAGTTTGCGGAGAGGTGAGAGGGGATTTCCGGGAACCCTTTTTATCGACGCTCTGCCTTGGTCGCATGGATCTAAAGGACCGGTGTCGAGCACCCGGGAGGAGGTCTTCTCGAATACTGAGCGCTATGCTCTGGGGCTCGGTGATCGGAAGATGCTATTGGTAAAGGTAAAAGAGCAAGCCGTCTAAGGCTATGAAGAAAACCGAGATCAAGATCACAGCCCGCGGTGTGTTCAGCTTTTCGATAAGGGAGACGCGCTTGTGGCCGGCCTCCCGCCTCGCGTACCTGAAGAAACGGTTAACCATCGTCTCCTCATTGCGCGCGGGGATTAGGTCAGCTACCTTCACCTGCTCTGTGCGCGAGACGCATAGCTTGCAGTAAAGGCGGTTAGCAGCCCGCTCGTAAGGCTTTCCCCTTCGCTCTCTTCCACAACCGCTGCATGTGTAGCCCCCCTCAGGCTTCTACTAGCTTGCTTTACCGTGATGGCTCCCTCCGACGAGAACGAACTTCTTACGCCCTTTCAAGCTTTTTAATGTACGTTACTAGGGAGGGCTTGTGCTTATATTGCTCCGAAAATGTAGCAGAGGTACTAGTGGTTGTGGGAGACAGAGAGTTGATGCTCTACAGCCGGTAGCTAAAGGCCTCGTACTTACGAAAGTAGGTAGGGTAATGCCCCGTTGACTCTCTATCCGTCTTATTCAACAGATTGCCGCTAAGAGAACTTTATCGTTATTCGGCCCCGGTCGCATACCCCTGGCGGATCGGGGCCGAGGGGTGTCCGGCGAGTAGTACGCGATGATGTGCAAGAGGGCCGGCGAAGGGATTGGATTAAACACCGGCCCTCTTGCGCATTGTAGAAGCGCCACCAGTCTCGAGAAAGAGCCGGAGCCCTGAAAGGTCCCGGTAGAAGAGCCGGGCTGGGCTTTAGGAGGGGGGTAATCATTGCCAACCCGGTCTGCTGAACATTGTAGGACGACTGAGGTTACGGGTGTGTTTCGGATCTGTTACATAAGGATGAATTGCTTCGTCGCCGCCGACCTAATTCCCGGTGCGACAACGAAAGGGCCGGGGCTCCTTATCGGGGCCCCGGCCCTTATCCCTGCTGGCAGACCTGCCAGAAGCAGTCATCCTCACCCGCCGCCGCTCCCACCACGCCTTAGCGCGTTGATGATGAGCAATAGCACGAAGAGGATAAACAGCAACACAAACCCAAGTTCGATCAACGCTACCACCTCCTAGCCGCTTTCTGCTTGTGGGTGTCAACCTCGTTTCGCTAGTTTACCCAGAGCTATTTTGAATTACTCCCTGAGCGTAAAGAACCGGAGCCCTGATTAGGACCCCGGCCCTGCAATTCCCCTATGCCGCTAACCGGGCTCGCTAAGTTGCGTTTGTACCCGGATCTCTACGCTGCCCCTCAGGGAGTTCGAGACGGGGCACGCCTGATCGGCCTCTTGAGCTGCGGCATCGAACTCTTCGTCACTCATGCCAGGCACCTCGCCTCGCACGTTAAGGTCTATGGTAGTGATCTTGACCTGATCGGCATCGAAGGTGGCTACGGCCTCCACCTCGAGCCGCACCGGCGGCGCATCCTTCTGGGCTAAAACGTTTGAAAATGCCATCGAATAACAGCTGGCGTGGGCAGCAGCTATCAGCTCCTCAGGGCTCGTCTTGCCGCCCGGGCGCTCGACTCTAGAGGCCCGGGTTACGGGAATCTCTTCCAGCACCTTGCTACTATCTGCCGTCACTCTCCCGTTGCTCCTGGGGAGGTCTCCCTACCACACAACATGCGCCCTGCGTTCGGCATCGGCCATCTCATCCTCCTCCTCGATAGTCTCACGCAAGGACATTCCCCCAGTCCGGTATACGACTAACCACAAACAAAGAGGACCGGAGCCCGATAAGGAGCCCCGGCCCGGTCGGTATTCCGCTACCCGGTTACTCGGCTGGGCTGCCCCGGTCGGCGTGCTCCTCCTGCTAACCTGCGCGGCGCATAACCTTCGCAGCTTGAGCACGATTCTTTACATTCAGGATCTTGTAAGCGCCGCGCAGGTGCTGCTTGATGGTGGATTCACTGAGGAAGAGGCAGCTACCTATCTGTGCGTTGGTATGCCCTTCTACGACAAGCTCCAGGATCTCCCGCTGGCGGGCAGAGAGAGCATCGAGCTCTGCTGAGCTACTCCCGGCTGCTAGTATGTAATCGAGGAGCCCTCTGGGGGCGACGATATCCCCTTTGGAGGCCACCGAGAGGGCGCGGAGTATCTGCTTGGGCGTCATCCTGGCATGGACGAAACCACGAGCGCCACCGCGTAGGGAGGTCTCGGCCAGCTTCGGGTCGTTTTGCGGAGCGAAGACCAGTATCGGGCAGTCGCCACTAGCCTCGCCGGTACTCTTCTCGCGGGCGCGGCCCATGGCCTCAGGAAGGTCCTCCGCATCGTGCACGCCGAGCACCACGCAGTGTGGGACAATTCCGGGCGGAGGCTCGGGCCCGTGGCTAATCCCGGCCTTCTTTAGCACGTGACATAGTCCGATGCTCGCCACTGAGTAGGAACACACTACCCGGACGAACCCCAGGTTCCCCGCTCCGCTGTCTTCGGCGAGGCGCGTCGCCGACCGCAGGTCAGTCGCATCTTTATGCCAATTGCCATTCCCCCTCACCTTCTTCTCCTTCGCCTCGGGATAACGAACACCTCGTTATGGTTGTCGGCACAAACGGCGCGGAACTTTAACGGCGCTCCACACGGTTCGTGGCATAAGAAGGGCCGGAGTTCCGAAGGACCCCGGCTCAGTAAATAGGCTACGGCTGGTACGGACTACTGGGCGGTAGTGCCTCCTCCGCCAGTTGTTTCTCCTCCGGTGGTCTGTTCGTTGGTTGGCTCTTCCGCCAATTCCAGCCCTAACAGCAATTCTATTTCCTCTACCCTCTCTTCTAATACCTCTACCTCAAGTTCTAACTGGTCTATTCGTTCCTGTTGTTGCCCTCCTCCTCCACATGCCGCCGCCCCGAACATTGAGGCGAAGGCAACAACGAAGCACACGGCGATTCTCTTTCTCACGCTGTTCCCTTCTTCAGGTAGAACCTAGGCGCTGTTTATTCCCTGCTGAGATTAAGGAGTTGCAAGGATTTGGTTAAAGGTGTGTAAGAGAATAAAATTGGCCGGAGCCTCGATAAGGAGTCCCGGACCGGTCGATACTCAGTACCCTACTTGGCGCACTCAGCCGTCCACAGCCAACTAGCATCATAGGCCGGCCAGTGTTCAGCCATAGGCTGGGAGGCTTCCATCTCCTCCGGGCTGGCGAACATCGGCTCCGGGTGGCTCTCGACGAGGACCTGATACTCTCCTTAAAGGTCGGACACGGAGCCCTGGAGTCCTGCTCCTTTCGCTGGGAGAGAGCCCACAAGCACTCCTTACACGCCTCGTAGCCGTAGGGGTCGGTGCGGATAATGACGGCCTTGCCCTCGAGGCCCTCTACATGCTGGCGGTCACCACTGGGTTGAGGTGCGGGGAGATCCTGGGCCTTCGTTAAAATGACGCAGTCCTGGAGAAGAGCACGCTCCGGGTGGGCCGCTCCTTGGTGTGAGAGGGAGGCTTCTACGCTCTTGGAGAGACGAAGACTAAACGCGGCCGGCGGCGGGTGAACCTCACGCCCCGGACGGTGAACGCTCTCAAGGCTCACCGCAAGCGCCAACTCGAGGACAGAGTGCGACTCGCCGGTCTCTACAAAGATCAAGGCCTTATCTTCGCCACCACCGCCGGGACGCCGATTCAGCCTGAGAACCTTGTGAAGCGGTCCTTCAAGCCGCTGCTCAAGAAGGCGGGGTTGCCAGAGATGCGCTTCCACGACCTCCGGCATACGTGCGCCACGCTACTCCTCAGCCCCGGCGTGCATCAAGCTCGTACAGGAGCTCCTTGGGCACGCCACCGTAGCCATGACCCTCGATACCTACTCCCATTACCTGCCCTCGATGGGGGATCAGGCCGGCGGTGCTATGGGTGAAGCCTTCGGATAGCCGCGTTGGTGTACTAATTGGTGTAGTAAGGGCCGGGAGATGATCCCGGCCCTTCTCTCTGTAGCGAGTTTTCCCCTTACCTATAGGAATTCAGAGGGTGGACCCGACGAGACTCGAACTCGTGACCTCTGCCATGCGAAGGCAG
The DNA here is from genome assembly GCA_016781885.1 of Rubrobacter sp. Classification (GTDB taxonomy): domain Bacteria; phylum Actinomycetota; class Rubrobacteria; order Rubrobacterales; family Rubrobacteraceae; genus Rubrobacter_F. The sequence goes on along the minus strand of JADDPM010000010.1, from coordinate 20,675 downwards.
CGCTCTCCCAACTGAGCTACGGGCCCAAAAAGCTCCAGAAATCCTAGCAGCTAGAGACCAAAATTCAAGAAAAGCTGTCGTGCCATCCGTCTCGCCAGAGTCGTGGCTCGAGCACTACGCGAGCACCTGTCATCTCGAATGGGAGAGATTGATCGTATAGGAAACATTTATGGGGAGGACAGGCTATGTTGCCGGTGAGACCGGCAACTCACAAACTCTACCCAACCTGCGGAAGCTCTCGTCGCCTCACTCCTCAAGCGGGCGAGAGTGGCGCGGATACGCTCCACGACCTGCGGCGCCTATGTGCTGCACTGCTACTCCTGCAACCTCCGCCCCGAACGCATCCAGGATCTTCTAGGATATGTCAACGTAGGGATAATGTTCCACACCTGTTCGCACGTCTTGCAGAGAATGGGGCGCATGCCGCCAGGGCCATGGAGAGAGCCTTGCTTGTGAGTTCGTCTTTTCCACAGCCCGTCTTCATGGTGTTGTACGGGTTCGAAGCAAGGAGGAACGTAGCTTTCGTCGCGTTGCTCCTCCTCTGAATCGGTGGCTTGTCTCGGGAGGATGATGCTCGGTTACCCCAGGAGGTGATCTATAAAATCTCCTCGATGCATGAGGTTCGTCTGGTTACCCTCCTCCTCAGTGAGGCGAACCCTTGGGGAGGGATCGATCAGCACCCACTCGATGTCCTTGTAAGGCCCGAGGAGAAGCGAGACGAGTTCGCCTGCGGAGCACTCCCGAGTGTGCCAATCTACCCGGTAAATATCGGAGAGAAAGAAATCCTGGGCCATCTCCGACGAAGAGAACACTATCAGCACCTCTTCCCGAAACTCTGAAGGGGTATTGAGCAGCCTTGTTCCGCTGTCCTCGTCCCGAGTTATCGCGTAATGTAGAAGAACCGGGCGTAGCGCATGCTTCCCGACCCTATCTGGCGCTGCGCGGTGTCCGTGGTCTTTCTCCTCGGTGATCTCCATCTACTATCGATCTCCTTCTCGGCTCTGGCTCGGTTCTGGTTGCCGCTGCTCGAAGGCTCGCTCATATCTCCTCACGAACACATCCTCTGAGGGATTTGCCGGCGCGTGACGAAGAAGCTTCTTAAGCACCATCTCCGTTATGCTAACGAGGACCGGCGCGGTCGACGGGTTGTGGTAGGTTCGGTATCCAGGATCCACGGTGCCAGTACTTGGCGGGGCTACCCACTCTTGGGTAGCGAGCGAGCGGCCAGGAGGAGTAAGGTCGAGGTCCTGGATGGCTCTCGCACCAACAAGCGCGCTTTGTTCCCACCAGGATGCTTGCTTCAGCCAGGCGTAGTAACCTTGATGCTCCTCTTGACCTTCGAGCCATGCGAGATAATCTTCTGGCCACGAGTAGTGACGCTTACCTTCCGGGTACCGGGGAAGCTCGGTAACGGTGAGATCGGTGTCGCGTGTCGGATCGTCTGGCTCACCGTATGCCGCTACTCCGCTCCTTGCCGTACTTACCATTCGATTTTTCTCCCTCGTTCTCGCTGCGACCGCTTCCGCCGTCGCCTCTCTGCGCGTCTCAAGCTTTTTAGAAAGGTATCCCGGCACCTTCGCGATCCCCAACGTAGCGCCAGGGGTGGAGGGCCTCTTCTCCTAGCCGCTCGGCGGCCAACTCTGCTCGAAGGGTGGCCGCGTGGTCTGCCCCGCACCGGCGGCAGACGGCAGTCGAGGAGGCGATCAGGGCCAGTCTCTTGCCGCAGTCGCAATCCACCACGACACGCTCCGGGCACCATTTGTAGACCCTGCCGAACTCCACCTCCTGGACATCATAGTGTCCCTCGGCCCGCTCGACATAATGCCTATTACCTACCCCTTTCTTCGTATTGGAATCGCCAATCGCGACCCTGGCGCAGTCGCCATTGGCACCCCTTTCCCTACCTGGCACCCAGGGCCTATGATAGGGGCCGAAGCCCTATGATGGCCCGAAAAGATATCGTCGCCCAAAGCCGGCATACTTTCATGAGGTAAAGGCTCTATTTTTTTCTAGTCACAAAGTACTATGAGAGCTTGGCCGAAACTGCATGGTTCGTTACGTCATAAGATGCTGGTATGATTGAAAACACGCTTCCCCGAAGGAGGCGTGCGGCGCCCTGAGGAGGAGCTTTAGCAATAATGGCTCTAGCCGATACAAAACACCACCTTATCTCTGGCGCGTCTCCGGCGTCGTGTCTCCTGTCGATGGGTAGGTTTATGGTGTCGCGATGTCTTGAACATGGTCTCGAAGCCGAAGGCGGTACTCTGCTGCGGCTGGAGGAAGTGATCTCGGCGTGATCGAGCACAGGCAGGCTGAGGAGGACCGCTCGTTCCTGGCGGCGATAGTGGATTCCTCCGACGATGCCATAATCGGCAAGACCCTCGACGGAATTATCACTATCTGGAACCGTGGCGCACAGGAGCTCTACGGCTACTCTGCGGAGGAGGCCGTGGGCGAGTCCGTAAGCATCCTGGTCCCACCCGAGCGCTCCGACGAGGTGCCGCGGAACCTCGAAAGAGTTCGACAGGGAGAAAAAGTTGAACGCTACGAGACTGTTCGCGTGACCAAGACCGGACAGCGACTCGACATCTCCCAGACAGTCTCCCCGATCAACGATTCAGAGGGCAACGTCGTGGGAGCCTCGACGATAGCTCGCGACATCACCGAGCGCAAAAAGGCCGAACAGCGCCTGGCGGCGCAGCACGCTGTAACATGCATACTGGCGGAATCCGCCACGCTCGGTGCCGCCGCCCCAAGGATTCTTCGGGCTCTCTGTGAGTGTCTGAGATGGGAGTTCGGTGAGCTCTGGAGTCTCGACCGGCAGGATGGCGCGCTGCGGTGCGTACGAACGTGGGGCGTGCCCTCGGTCGACGTTGGGCAGTTCGACGAGGTTACCCGGGAGCGTATCTTCTCTCGGGGTCAGGGGCTGCCCGGCCGCGTCTGGGAGAGCGGCGAGCCTGCCTGGGTTACCGACGTGATCGAGGATACCAACTTTCCGCGGGTATCCGCCGCCGCAAAGGTGGGGCTGCGCGGGGCGGTTGCCTTTCCGATCCTCCTCGGAGGGGAGGTCCTGGGGGTTTTGGGATTCTACAGTCAGGAGATCCGGCAACCAGACGAAGAAGTTTTCCAGATGATGTCTACCATCGGCAGCCAGATCGGCCAGTTTATAGAGCGCAAGCAAGCAGAAGAGGAACGTGAACGGCTTAGTCGTCAGAGTGAGTTGATACTGAGCTCCGCCGGAGAAGGGATCTTTGGCCTGGACCGGCAAGGAAGGACAAGATTCGCCAATCCGGCGGCGGCAGCCATGCTAGGATATGAACCTGAGGAGTTTATCGGTAGGTATCTGCACGACCTCATCCATCACTCTCATCCGGATGGGAGCATCTATCCTAGAGAAGAGTGCCCTATCTACATGGCGCTCCAAGACGGAGCTGTTCATCACGCAAACGATGAAGTGTTCTGGCGCAAAGATGGCACGAGCTTCCCCATCGAGTACACAAGCGCCCCTATCCACGAGAATGAGGAAGTGACCGGCACAGTGGTTATCTTCTCTGAGATAACCGAACGTAAAAAGGCACAGGAAACGCTGCGTGAGAGCGAGGAGTTTTTCCGCGCCCTCTACGAAGATGCCCATCACCCCATCTTCATCCTCAACAAGGATCTTGACGTGGTAGACGTGAACCCCTATGCCTGCGAGTTTTACGGCTATAGTCGGGAAGAGTTCAAGCGGATGAAGTTGCCAGATATCACTCTTTCTGAAGAGCGAGATAACCAGCAAGAAGACGTTGAGAAACTGCGCCAGCAAGGCAAGGTATTTGTCTTAGAACGGCGGCACCGTAAGAAAAACGGTGAGGTTGTCACGGTAACGGCCGATGCCACTCGCGTCATCCGCTCTGGCCAAGAGCTGTACGTCAACAAAATTACTGACATCACCAAGCGCAAACAGGCTGAGGATACGCTCAGAGAGAGTGGGCTGCGCTATCGCAGTTTGGTGGAGCTTTCTCCCGATGCAATAGTCGTTCACACTGACGGCAAACTAGTCTACGTGAATACTGCAGGGGCAAAACTCCTCGGAGCAGACCTTCCAAGTAGGATCATCGGAAAACACGCATTGGATTTCATCCATCCAGACTATCGAGCGATTGCGAGAGAGAGAGTTCGTTTAGTCTTAGCACAAGGAAAACAAGTCGAGCCTGCCGAGGAAAAAATCGTTTGTCTTGACGGTCGAGTTATGGACGCTGAGGTGTCAGGCTCGTTCATCCTCTACCAGGGTAAACCATCGGTACAGAACGTTATTAGGGACATCACCGAGCGCAAGGAGGCAGAGAAGGAGAAGGCCAGGCAGGCACGATACGCAGCGTTACGGGCAGACGTGAACGCCGCTCTCGCCGAGGGCGGCACCTTGCAGAGCACCCTGCGGCGATGCACACAGGCCATAGTCCGGCACCTCGATACGGCTCTTGCCCGCATCTGGACCCTGGATGAGAAGGAGAACGTGCTGGAGTTGCAGGCCAGCGCGGGGATGTATGCTCATCTCGACGGTGAGCATAGTCGCGTACCTGTCGGAAAGTTCAAGATCGGCCTCATCGCCCAGGAGCGGTTACCACGCCTGAGCAACGACGTTCTGGATGACCCCCGCGTTCACGATAAGGAGTGGGCCAGACGGGAGGGAATGGTGGCCTTCGCTGGCTATCCGCTGATCGTCGAGGATCGGCTGGTGGGGGTATTGGCGACGTTTGCCAGGGAGCAACTTGCGGAAGCTACGCTTAGCGCGCTGGCGTCCGTAGCCGGGACGATAGCTCAGGGTATCGTTCGTAAGCGGGCCGAGGAGAGTTTGAAGGCATACGCCGCAAGGCTAAATCAGAGCAACCGCGATCTTCAGGACTTCGCCTACGTGTCCTCGCACGATCTTCAGGAGCCGCTGCGCAAGGTCCGCACCTTCGCCGATCGCCTCAATGCGAAGTACCGCGAGGTTCTAGACGAGCAGGGGCGTGATTACTTGGAGCGGATGGAGGGCGCCGCAGCACGAATGCAGAACCTGATCGACGACCTGCTTGAGCTCTCTCGGGTTACGACCAAGGCGCAACCCTTCACCTCGGTGGACCTCAACGAAGTAGCCCGGGATGTCGTCTCCGACCTGGAGGCCCGAATAGATCAGGTAGGGGGTCGGGTGGAGGTGAACGCGCTGCCCACCATAGAAGCTGACAGGCTACAGATGCGCCAGCTTCTGCAAAACCTGATCGGTAATGCTCTAAAGTTCCACCGGGAGAAGGAAGCACCGGTCGTGAAGGTTTATGGCAGGCTCTTGCAGAGGCGAGAAGAGGAGCTAAGCGGGGGGGCAGCAGACAGTAGAGTCTGCCAGATCCTCGTCGAGGACAACGGTATAGGCTTCGATGAAAAGCACCTCGAGCGTGTCTTTGCCCCCTTTCATCGCCTGCGCAGCCGCGCCGCCTACGAGGGGACGGGCATGGGGTTGCCGATCTGCCGCAAGGTGGTCGAGCGTCATGGCGGTAATATAACGGCCAAGAGCGCACCAGGGCAGGGAGCTACGTTCATCGTTACGCTCCCCGTCAAACAAGCCAAAGGGACCCCATGAGAGAGACTAAGCTGAACACCACCTTGCTGCTAGCCGACGACGACCCGGACGACCGCTTGCTGGTCAAGGATGCTTTAGAAGAGAGTCATTTGGCAGCCGATCTGCGCTCGGTGGAGGACGGTGAAGAATTAATGGATTACCTTCACCACCGCGGCAGGTATACCGAACCGAACACCTCGCCGCAGCCTGATCTGATCTTACTAGACTTGAAGATGCCTAGGAAAAGCGGACATCAAGCGCTCGAGGAGATCAAAGCGACCCCTGAGTTGAGGTGTATCCCTATCGTGGTTCTGACGACCTCGAAGGCGGAGGAGGATGTCGCACGCGCGTACGCCTCAGGGGCTAACTCGTTCATAGTCAAGCCTACTAGTTTCGGGGCGTTGATCGAGGCGATGAAGACTCTGGGAGGCTACTGGTTCGAACTCATCACGCTTCCACCCGATAGGATAGGACGTTAGATGGATACCGAGCGATATACTTGGCGCAAGGACGGTGAGCTTAGCAGCCTTTCGGAAGTGGGTGCGCTAACGTCTGTTGTTCTTTGTACCGAATATACAACCCTATAAAGCGAAGGACCGAAGCGTCTCGCCAATGGTTCTCCACGAGTAGGTGGATAATGTGGACAATCCTTATGTGAGGGTACTCCTCGTCGAGGACGACGAGGATGACTACGTAATAATTCGTGACTTGCTCTCCGAGATGGAGAGCTTGGAGCTCGAGTGGGTGATCGACTACGACGACGCCCTGAGAGCGATCGAACGCGAAGAGCACGACGTTTGCCTTCTCGATTATCGTCTCGGAGAGCGCAGCGGATTGGAACTGTTGCGGGAGGCTTCAGGGAGAGGTTACAAAGCTCCGATCATCTTGTTAACCGGTCAGGGCGACCGCGAAGTAGACTTGGAAGCGATGCAGGCTGGGGCGGCGGGTTACCTGATCAAGGGCCAGATCGACGCACCACTGCTGGAGCGCTCTATCCGCTACGCTTTCACGCGAACGCTGCGGATACTCGGGGAGAGCGAGAAGCGCTTTCGCTCTCTGGTGCAGAACGCCTCGGATATCATCACGATCCTCGATGCGGACGGCACCATATGCTATAAGTCCCCCTCTATCGAACGTCTGCTAGGGTACCGACCCGAAGATCTGGTCGGTCAGAGTGCTTTTGCTTATGTTCATCCTGATGACCTCGAACGAGTTCGGAGCATTTGCGGCGAGATAACGAAGCGCTCCGGAGCCAGCAGGCCTGTGGAGGTCAGGTTCCGTCACGCTGATGGCTCCTGGCACTATATGGAATGGATCGGCAGCAATCTTCTCGAAGACCCGACCATAAAGGGGATAGTTGCCAACTCCCGGGACGTGACCGAGCGTAAGGAGGCGGAGGAGAAGCTGCGCGAGGTCCGGGAAGCAGAGCGTAGCCGGTTGGCTCGCGACCTGCACGACGAGGCCCTGCAAGACCTGACCTACGCGCTGGCGGAGGTTCAGTTCGTCCAGGCGACATTCAAAGAACCGGAGCCGGGCTGCCGGCTGGAGCGGGCGGCCGACGCGCTTATACGGGCGGGGCAGGGGCTGCACGGTGCGATCCACGATCTACGCCTGGGGGAGGACCGGGAGCAGACGCTGATCGAGTTGCTCCAGTGGCTCGTGAAGCTCAACCGACAGAGCTCGCCCGAGCGCGAGATAGAGCTCTCCATCGAAGGCTTGCTCCCGCCGCTGTCCAAGGAGACGCAGGTAGAGCTCCTGCGAATAGTGCGCGAGGCGCTGGTCAACGCCCGGCGCCACTCCGATGCTCGCCGTGTTTGGATCGCGGCGGGGGCTTCGAAGGACAAGCTGTGGGCTGAAGTTTCGGACGACGGGCGGGGCTTCAATCCGTCGGAGGTAGCTGGCGGGATAGGGATAGCGGGGATGCGGGAACGGGCCCGTGTAATGGGGGGAGAGCTGGAGATCAGGAGCGAACCTGGTGCAGGAGCGACGGTAAGGTTCGAGCTAGACTTGAGAAAAGCCCGAGAAGAGCTGGAAGAGATCCGTATTCTCCTCGTTGAGGATCACGCCTCTCTCCGGCAGGCGGTAGCGGCCCTGTTCGACCGAGAGCCGGGGTTCACAGTCGTGGGGCAGGCTGGATCGCTTGCCGAGGCGCGTACGATGCTCGACGGGGTAGACGTGGCGATCGTGGATCTAAACCTGCCAGACGGCTACGGCGGTGATCTGATCAAGGAGATGCGTGATGCTAACCCGAACGCGATAGCGCTTGTCCTGAGCGCCTACTTCGACCGCGCGGAGATCGCCCGGGCGGTAGAGTCCGGGGCCGCCGGGGTGCTTCACAAGTCGGCTGGAATAGACGAGGTCGTGGAAGCCGTGCGCCGCCTCAGGGCGGGCGATTCGTTGCTGCCCCTGGAAGAGGTCGTGGAGTTGCTCAGGTTCGCCAGCTCTCGCAGGGAGCAGGAGCAAGAGGCTCGCCGGGCCATAGCCCAACTCACCCCCCGCGAAAGGGAGGTGCTCAAGGCGCTGGCCGAGGGTCTCGATGGTAAGGAGATCGCCGAGCGCCTCAACATAAGTCTCCGCACAGAGCGCAACCACATGGCTAGCATACTGGCCAAACTGGGTATGCACTCGAGGCTGCAGGCACTCGTGTTTGCCCTGCGCCACGGTGCGGTCAATATTCGTTAGCATCTGCGCCTATCGTGAGCTACCATCGTCATACATAGATAGCCAGGGCGTGCATATCTTGTTCTAGTGTTCTCATCCCTTCAACAGCCTCAACCCCTGTTCGCGGCGTCGCGTTCCTGGCCCAGCGCGTAGTGGCGAGCCAGCCACGTTGCTACGCCATAGTTACACAAAGCCCCGGCGAGAAAGTCAGGGCCTTTGGGCTTCCTGCTATTTTCAGGGTATTTAGAAGTGGGCGATGCTGGTTTCGAACCAGCGACCTCTGCCGTGTGAAAGCGATCTATAGTGTGTCATGCCGTTTCTCATTGTTAAGAAAAGCCTGCAAATAGGCCAAATTCACGCTTTGGAAACACGACGAAACAATCAGCAATTTTCCCGCGTTGGTGTACAAATGGTGTACGGACACCCCGATCGCGTTGTCAGGAGTGAACGCATGACCTTCGATACGAGCCCCTACGTCCCAGAGCCTAACGGCTGGTTGAAAGTCGCCGCCCAACACCGCGGGCGGGCAACCCTCAGCTTCCAAGACCCGGCGGGTTCGATAGAGGGAGACGCGGAACTGGCTTTCGACGAGACTGGCGAGGTTCGGATCGAGGTGCAATTGGATCCGTCTAGCTTGCAGGAAGAGGGTGGGAATAGCGGAGGACTCTTGCCGTTCCTTTGGCCAGGCAGAAGTTGGACGTCGGGCGGGCAAAGGATCACGGCGCGCAGCTTCGGCGATAGGCTCAACCCGTGCTCGCGCCTGGAGATCGAGACACCCGAGGGTGTCCTCGCTACGGAGGACGTCGGCGACTATGGGCCACACGCCGTCATGGGCGCCAGTAAGGACGGGATGACGCTCACGTTCGAGCCCTCCGGCGCCGCGTTCGATGTCGCCGGGGCTGGGACACCTCGGTATTGGGCCGTGCCGCTCCTGAACTTCGTCTCTGCCTTCCCGCAAAGCAGCTCGGCCATCGACCGGCACCCGCTACGCGTCTACCCGACCCCCGTGGTCTCGGAAGACCTCCCGGCCGACGAACGGCAGGCGGCGCTCGACGCGGCCAACCAGAAGAACGGGCTGATCCTGTTCGAGTTCGGGGGCAAGCCTGGCTTCGTGGAGCGGCTGCCCGATTACGAGGAGCGCGAAGACGATCTACGCGAGGGTAGGATTCGTAGCGCCGCGACGGCCGTGATCGTGGGCGAGGTCGGCGATTGGGATCTCGCGGATCTGGAGGACGAGTTCCCCTCCGACGTAGCAGGGCTTCTCGGCTTCGCAACGGGTTCCGAGGTGTCCGCGCCAAGCATCGAGTTTAGGGACGAAGAGGGCCGGATTACGCGGCGGGTGCACTACCATCTGAGTCCAGCACCCTACCTGGAAGGGCATCGTCTCATCCACGACACGCTGGACTCCCCGGGCAGCAGTTCTCTCAGAGCCACCGGCCTGCTCCTTACCGAAGCGACTTCTTCCCCCGGGAACGATTTTGGTGAGGGATGCTTGCGCGTTGCCATGAGGCACTTCGTGCGCACGGGGTCGGACACAAGGACCATCGACGAGCAGATGACCTACCTGTGTCGCTGCCTGGATGGCCTGTGTAAGCGCTTCGGCGTCGACCGGCAGAACCTGAGAGACAGCCTAACCCAACAAGAGATCGACGACGTGGGGGACGCGCTGGAGGCCGCTAAAAGGGCTATACAGCCTCTCGCCGACGGAGCCCTGGCTGGCAGCCGCCCGGACGCCGCGAGGGTGCTCAACCGCATCGCCGAGCGGGCACGCCAAGCGTCCAATATCGAGAGGCAGTTCGGCCTGGCCGTGGCCGACCTGCTTAGACTGCCGCGGATCGGGTTGCCCGACGCCGACGTGGCCGACGCCTACTACGCCGCCAATCCGCATGCCGACGGGACGAGGACTTGGACGGGCGTTATCTCAAAGTACCGGCGCGACGTGATCCATCGTGGCTACCTCCCCTTCTCTGAGGGGAACCGCGATGTTGAGGACGTGGCAAGGGTCGTGATACACCTCCACGACGTCACGTCGCGGGTGATCTTCAAGATCCTCGGCTACGACGGCCATTACCGGTCAAGGGCGTCGTCCTCGACCCGGGAGGTCGACTGGGTGGTGGCCGCCACCCCGCCGGAGGACCTCGGCTACCGGTAGGGACCGGAAGCTGTAGGGGCGGCTGGATTCTTACCACTCGATGGTGTCCCCGGTGTCTGGGTCCACCCGATAGTTGGCCCTCTCGTAGTCAAAGTTGGTCTGCAACCCGCGCCACGCCGCCCACACCGCCTCCATCACGGGACGAGTCTTCCTTTCGTGGTCCTCGGGGTTTTCCCAGGCGTGGAGCATCAGTCGCTCGCCCCAGTCCTGGTTTTTCCTCAAGGACCGTAGCGAGACGGTCAATGCAGCCTTCGCTTTCCGGATGAGCTGATCCCCGTTCGTTACCTCCTGCAAGGCCTCGTGCAAACGCTGCCTATCTTCAGGAATCGCGCCGTTCTCCTCAGCGATCTCCCAGATCATCTCCTCCAGTTCGGGTAGGGAGAAGTTGGCGAACTCGAAGTCGGGCTCCTGGATGAAGAACCTGCCGCAGAACCGGTCCTCGCGCGCGGCCCTCCTTACGGCTCCGACGTAGTCCTTGCGGTCTCCGTCGATCATGACGAAGCTGAACACCTTGCCTTCGAGGTCCGTCTGTAGGTTGCTCTCGAAGGCCGCCCAGCGGTTGGACACCACCTGGCCGCTCAAATTGTGCAACTCCATGCCTGTCCCGCCGTAGCGGCCGAAGATGCCCCCCAACGCCCCCCACTCAGTGTAGCCTTCGACGTACCAACGTACTCGGACGCTGTGGTCGAGCCCGAACCTGCGCATGAAGGCGTTGGCGACGCCGCGCTCGCCGTCGAGTAGACGGTGGGAACCGTAGTCTCCGACCTTCACTTTGCGTACTCTCATCCCGAAGCCCAACTCGTCCTCCTCGGGCAACTCCTTCCCGAAGGTCTCTTCCGAGAAGCGCCGCAGCGTCTCCGCCATGATCCGAACCAGGAGCGCGGCCCCCACGTCGCCTTCGATCCCGAGAGGGACGCGCCCCCGGGCCAGCCGCAGCAGGTTAAGGACGTTCTTGTCCTTGTAGAGCCTCTCCGAGTCTATGCACAACCGCTCGCGCACCTCCTCGAGGCGCTCAACGCCAGCGTCGCGGTAGTAACGGGAGAGCTCCTCGCCGTGCTCTTCGATGCCCCGCTTCTGGAACTCACTGGTCCTCTCCCAGCGCGCTTCGGAGCCGAGGGCCAGGTACTCCTCCACGCTGATCCCCAGGTCCTCGGGCTCGAGGCCCGGCACCCTCCTGCCGCCGAACATCCGCTCGTAGACGCAGGGCTCCGCCGCTACGGCCAGCTCCGCAACGTCGTTCGCACGCTCCACCTCGCGTAGGAACGACTCTCCGCGGGTGTAGTCATTGAACCGGCCCAACTCCTTTTCCACCAAGCCCGCGTACCGGTTCGCGCCGGCAGTCGTGAAGGTTGATATAGGGGTGATGTTCGGTCTCGGCCCGAGCAGCACGGGTTGCAGCAACTGCTGTATCACGTAGAACCGGAAAGGGTGGAAGAAGGGCTTGACCGCGGGCGACAGCCTCTCCAGACCCGCAGCCGCGCCCACGAAGCCCTCGGCGCGGGGGGTGGGCCGACGCGCGTCCGCGTAGAGGTGCCGCCCGTAGCGGTCCATGCGAATCTTCACCAGACCGTTCTCGGTTAGCTCCTCGTCGCTTCGCACGTAGTCCGCTCTCAGAAGGCCCATCTGCCACAGGCGCTCCACGTCCTTGCCGGAGGAGGACGTAACCTGTACCCCGCGAGCCCTGCAAAATCGCGACAGCTTCTTGGCGTCCAGCAGGCGCATCTGCCACACGTACCAGCGCTCGATCATCCAACGCCCGAGCACTTCCGGGCCGACTATCGTCCGGGGTTCACCGTTTCCGCTCACTGTTTCATTGTAAGCGTGGCGAGGCCCGAAGAGTCTCTGTGAACCCAGCCCGTTTGTGATTCGGGGCGCGGCGACGGTTTCCTTGCCCCACAGAAATTCCGTTTCGATGACCCCTGTCAAAGGTCCTATTGGGTGGACGTATATCATTTGTACTGATAGTATCTGTATACGTCAGGCTGATACAGGCCATGGTTGGGAACGACGAACAACGAGGGGAGGGGTTCCTTGCGAACCGAGACGATCCATAAGTGGGGGACGTACAGGCAGGCCGAGGAGTTATCGGGGCTGTCGAGGACTACCTTGTGGAGGCTGGTCAGCGCGGGTGAGGTGGAGGCCGCGAAGGTGGGACGGGCGGTGAGGATCAACCTGGAGAGCCTCGACGCCTACATGAGGCGCTGCTCCGCTAGTGGCTCTACCGGACTCTAGGGCCGGGGCTACATGACGCGCAACGAGGCACGGGCATCGGTCGTCGAGCGGGTGCTGGACGTGCTCGCGGTTGTCGGCGGCCCCGACAACAGGGGCGAGTACCTGGCGTTCTGCCCCGCCCACGACGACAAAAACACCCCGAACCTGCGCGTCCGCGAGGCCGAGGACGGGCGCGTACTGCTCCGGTGCTTCGCCGGCTGCGGCCAGGACGAGGTGCTATCCGCCCTCGCGGAGAAGGGTATCGGCAAGGCCGACCTCTTCGCCAGGAACGGTCACGGAGGGGGGAGGGGGTCTACTATCCCTCCAGATCGCGTGCACGCCTGCACGCTTCAAGCTTACGCCGAGGCCAAGGGCCTACCTGCCTCGTTCCTCGCGCGGCTCGGCCTCTCCAACACGAGCTACGCCGGTCGACAGGCCGTACGTATGCCGTACCTGGACGAGAGCGGCTCCGAGGCGGCGGTGCGCTTCAGGCTCGCCCTGGAGAAGGGGTCGAAGGGTGACGAACGCTTTCGTTGGCGCAAGGGTTCAAAGCCTGCTCCCTACGGCCTGTGGCGGCTGGAGTACGCCCGCGAAGCCGGGCACGTCTACCTGATCGAGGGCGAGAGTGACGCTCAGACCCTCTGGCACCATGACCTACCGGCTTTGGGTGTCCCGGGTGCCGGCACCTGGCGCAACGAGTGGGCCGAGCACCTCGAAGGCGTAGAGAAGGTCTACGCTGTGGTTGAGCCCGACGACGGCGGCGAGGCGTTCTGGGAGAGGCTGGCGGCCTCCCCGATCCGCGAGAAGCTCTATCGGATGAAACTCGACGGAGCCAAGGATGTGAGTGAGCTGCATCTCAAGGACCCGGAGGCCTTCGTCCGGCGCCTCGGAGAAACCCGCGACCGTGCCGCCGCGTGGCTGGACATTGCCGAGAGCGAGGCTCAGGAGCGCTCCCGCGAGACGTGGGCCATGTGCGAGCACCTGGCGCTCGCCCCCGACGTCCTGGCGCTCTTCGCCGGGGAGATCGGCCGGCGTGTCGCCGGTGAGGCCCGGACGGCCAAACTTCTCTACCTGGCGCTCACCAGCCGGCTCCTAGAGAAGCCCGTGAGCGTCGCGGTCAAAGGCCCCTCTTCCGGCGGCAAGACCTACCTGACCGAGCAGGTTCTCTCCTTCTTCCCAGACGCTGCTTACCACGCTCTCACCGCCGTGAGCGAAAAGGCCCTCGCTTACTCAGAGGAGCCCATAAAGCACCGCTTCCTGGTTTTCTTCGAGGCCGAGGGGATGGCGAGCGACTTCGCTACCTACCTGATGCGTTCGCTCCTCTCCGAGGGCCGCCTACGCTACGAGTTCGTGGAGAAGACTTCGGAGGGCCTGACAGTGCGCTTGATCGAGCGTGAGGGTCCCACCGGCCTGATCGTCACTACGACTGCCGTCAGGATGCACCCGGAGAACGAGACCCGGCTTCTCAGCCTTACCGTCACCGACACCCAGGAGCAGACCAGGGACATCCTCGCCTCTCTCGCCAAAGGCGAGGCAGGAGGGGCGGATACGGCACCCTGGCACGCCTTACAGGAGTGGCTCGCGAGCCCCGCCGCCTGCCGCCATGTGACCATACCGTACGCCCCGGTCCTCGCCGAACTCGTCCCACCCGTCGCCGTCAGGCTCCGGCGCGACTTCGGAGCGGTCCTCAACCTCATCCGGGCGCATGCCGTCCTTCACCAGGCAGGGCGAGAGAAGGACGGGGAGGGCTGCATCGTCGCCACCCTCGAAGACTACGCTGCGGTGCGCGGGTTGGTAGCCGACCTGATCTCCGAGGGCATCGAGGCTACCGTTCCCGAGAGCGTGCGCGAGGTCGTCGAGGCGGCCCTCCGGCTGCACGCCGAAGAGGGCGAGCCTGTCACCACCGCTGCCCTGGCCCGCGAGCTCAAGCTCGACCGCTCCGCCGCCTCCCGAAGGGTGCGCTCCGCCAAGGACCGGGGCTACCTGCGCGACCTCGAAGACAACCCCCGCAAGCCCTCGCGCATCGTCCCCGGCGACCCCTTGCCCGAGGACCTCGTGATACTGCCCCCTCCCGAAGCACTCGCCACGCAAAGCGAGGCGTGCAAGCGTGCAGTGCAAACGGAGGGGATAAACACCCCCCTCCCCCCTCAAACCGGAGAAGGCGCCGACGGGGGAGAGGGACTCCCTTACCCCTCCGAAAACGGTGCACGCCTGCACGCACAGAGCGGGACCAGCGAGCATCGGGACGGCGCGGCCAGCGAAGCCGACGAACGCGAGAGGTTCACGCTCTGAACACTCAGGCTCTGCTCGAGGAGATGCGAGAGCTTGACGTCCGCCTTGAGGCCGACGGCCTCTCCCTGCACGTCGACGCGCCGAAGGGCGTCCTCACCGACGAGGCCAGGCACAAACTCGCCGCCAACAAGCAGCAACTCCTCAAGCTCCTCCACCGGGAGCGCAAGAGGCTGGAGGACGCCGACCGCAGGGGGCTGGTCATCAAGTGGTCCAGGGAGCCCGGCTGGATCTCCCTGCACGACCCCACCACGGGCGAGTGGCACGACGTAAAAGCGTCCGGGTGCCCGCCATCCGTCGTAGAGTCCGCCAGGGCCTACCGCAGGGTGAACAGAGACCGATGAGCTCCTACGCCGAGATCGCCCGCCGGCGCAAGCGGGCACGTGCTCTCTACCTGGAGCTCCGCGCCCTGGACCTCGACGTGCGGGTCGAAGAGGACCCGGAGGAGCCCCTGAGCTGCCGCGTAGTCGTGAGCGGCCTGCACTCGCTCTCCCCGGCTCACGCCGAGCGGGTCGTGCGGTGCGTGCGGGGCAACGAGGCCGGGCTCGCCAGGATCCTGCTCTCGGGGCCATGGACCCCCGACCTCGAAGCGGTCCGCCGCGAAGGAGGGTCGCGCTGAAGGTCGAGGTCCTGGCGATCTCCGCCGCCCGCACAGGGGAGGGCAATCTCGCCATCGCCTTGCGCTACGTCTACGAAGGCAGGCCACCCGGCCCTAAGAAGCGTGTGGCGTTGGCGAAGGACCTGCTCGGCGAGGCGCTCGACCGGCTGGAAGGGACGGAGCCCGCCGACCTGGGCTTCCACGAAGACGGCCTCCGGCGCGTCCGTACCGACAAGATGGAGGCGTAGACGCCATCGTCGGAAAGGCGCGTTGTGTGTGAGAAACCCTTTATAAGAATGTTGGTCACACGCGCGGCCGTCACACGCCCGGCGAAGCCAGGAGGAAGAACCAGTTGGACTTCGACACCTCAAAGAACAACGGCAGGAGCGGCGGGAGAGGGCGACGCCCGCCTCGCGGCAGTAGCGGCGTCCCCGACTTCTCGACGGGGAGCGCCGTCCGTCCGGGCCGGGGCTTCGACGCCTCACGCCGTCACCGCCAGCCTCGGAACGGGGGAGAGGGTGCCGGGGACTTCAAGATACCCGCGGGTGCGAGGAAGGCCGCGCTCGTCCACCTGGCGCTCGAAGCGTGGAGGAAGGGCTTGCTCGATCCGAAGGCACTCGGTGAGGTGAGGGGCAGGGACGTTGACGAGGCTGGGTTGCAGCGTGCCCTCTACCGCTCCTCTATGGGCGAGATCGAGCATGTCCTCGGTCCTATCGTGAAGGGCAAGCGTATCGTCGTGGAGGGACACTTGGCGGGCACGGGACGCTCGGCCATAGAGCGCCTCGGCGCAGAGGTGGAGGAGCTGCGCCTCGAAGATGAGAAGCGTTACATCGATATGACCCCCGCGATCTTCGTCCTCGCCGCAGTAGCAATGGCTGTGCGCTACATCTCCCTCGGTCTCGACGATCAGAGCCTCTACATCCTCGCTGGCATTGGCTTCGCCTTGATGTACGGTCTGCGTCCCTTCTTCTTCAAGATGCAAAGGCCCAGAGACGAGTGAAGGTAGCAACGCACCTGGTCTTCGCCGAGTGCTGCTGGTTCGCCACCACTGCCGTCTTCGACGTCCACTACGAGGTCCCTTCCGTGCTCGTGGCCGCTACGACTAGCGTACTTCCCGACGCCGACTATCCAAAGAGTTGGCTTGGCTACCAGTTAGGGAGCATCTCCGAGGACCTCCACCGCCTCTTCGGGCATCGCAGCTTCCTGCACTCCCTGATAGCCCTTGTTTTTGTCACCGCCCTCCTCGCGCCTCCTTTGTGGTGGTTGGTAGGATGGCCTGCTCCTGCCATCGCTGTCTTCGTCGGCTACGGGTCGCACCTCTTCGCCGACATGATGACTTTGGGTGGTGTCCAGCTCTTCTGGCCCTCGAGAGCGATAGCCGTCTTTCCTGGCAGGGACGAGTACCGCGTCATCTCCGGTGGCAACTCTGAGCGCGTCTTCGTGGCGCTTGCCCTGGTCTTTGCCCTGCTCTTCTATCCGATCAGCAGGGTAGGCTTCGACGGGCTGATCTATCGAATGGGCGGCGACGACCAACTCTACGGCACCGTCACACAGATAACGGACGGCGACACGATAGACGTGGAGACTCAGGGTCGGACCACCCCGGTGAGGCTCATCGGTGTGGACACGCCGGAGACGGTGTCCTCGGACGAGCCGGTGGGCTGCTTCGGTCCTCAAGCATCGGATTACACCGAGCAGATCCTCACCGACAGGCTCGTACGCCTGGAGATCCCGCGCATCGGCGACTCCGAGGACGCCTACGGGCGCACCCTTGCCTACGTCTACCTCGACGTGGATGGTGATGGGCGCTACGAACGCCTCTACAACAAGTTCCTCATCCAGTTCGGGCTTGCCCGCACAATCTCCTTCTCCCACGAGCACCGCCGCGAGTTCGAGCGCCTGCGCGAGGAGGCCGAAGAGAGGGGGGCGGGGCTGTGGGGCTCCTGTCCTGAGATAGATGGCTACTGACGATTGACATCGCTGCGGGGAGGCTCTGTGGACAAAGCCGGTCGGTCGGGTGGGCCGAGTCACCGAGCTTCCGTGAGCTATTTGAGCAATGAGGCACGAAGTTGGTGGCGGGGGGTGAAGAAGGAGCGGTAAGAGAGCAGCCCGACCAGAATGGCCGCGATGGAGACGCTCCCCAGGAGCATGTACATGACCACTATCTGCAGCCGCACCGCCTCCAAAGGATCCGCCCCGCCGATGATCATGCCGGCCATCGCCCCCGGCAGGAACACGAGGCCCACCGTCTTCGTGGAGTCTATGATAGGGATCATGGCGCTCCTCAGAGAGGCTTTCAGGATCGGCGAGACGGCCTGGCGGCTGGTGGCCCCGAGGGCCAGGGCCGCCTCCACCTTGAGGCGCTGCTCCGAGACGTCGTCCCGGATCCTGCTCATCGTCAGGCTCGCGGTGTTCATGGAGTTGCCGATCACCATACCTCCGAGCGGTATGAGATATCTGGCCGTCGGCGGCACTATCTGGAGCAGGAGCAGCAGGCCGACGGTGACGACGGCGGCTACCCCGATCGCCGCGGTTGCGAGGACGAACGCCCTGGGGACCCCTTCGGCCCGGCGCGAAGAGGTCCAGCCGCCGAAAGCGACCATGCCGGCCAAGAGCAAGGCGACGTAACCTATGTTCTCGAGCCCGAAGACGAACTGGATCACGAACCCGATCGCGGTGAGCTGCACAAACGAGCGCACCACAGCAACCCCGATGTCCCCCTGCAGGCCCAGCCGCTCGTAGAGGCTCAGGGCGACCGCCACGGCGACGAGCCCCAGGGCGAGCAGGGCCGTTGCTACAGTCCCCAAGCCTTCCAATCCCAAGCCCCCCGCCACCTACTCGAGCTCCCCGTGGACGAAGCGCTTAGCCTTCTCGTTGTCCACCTTACCGGAGAGGAACTCCTCCTTGCCCCACTCGCCCTCGCTCCTCCCCTCCACCAGGAGCACTACGCGATCCGCCACGCGCTCGACCTGGGACAGGTCGTGACTCACCAGCAGGATCGTCAGCCCCGACCGCTCGTTCAGCTCCTGGGTGAGATCCTCCACCCTGCGTCGCGCCGCCTCGTCGAGCGAGCTCGTCGGCTCGTCCATGAGCAAGACCTCCGGGTCGAGCGCCAGGGCCCGGGCGACCGAGACCCGTTGCTGCTGCCCGACGGAGAGGTCCTGCGGGTCCCGTTCCTTCAAAGAAGGGTCGAGGCCCACCTTCTCCAGCAACTCGCCCGCATCGGCCTTCTTGCCTCCCCTTAGGCGCAGCCCGTAGAGGACGGCGTCTTCTACTGTCTCCCCGAAGAGCGCGGGGAGCTGGAAGACCATTCCTATCCGCCGCCTGAGTTCTAGAGGATCGATCTCGCTAGTAGGGGTCCCGGCCAGGTAGACCTCGCCCTCGGTGGGTTCTATGAGGCGGTTGACGGCCCTGAGCAGCGTGCTCTTGCCCGCCCCCGAGGGGCCCACGACGCAGGTGATCTCCCCCTCGGGGACGCGGACGTCGATCCCTTTCAGGATCTCCGCCCCATCCACCGCGTACCGGAGCCCCGAGATCTCGACCTTGTACGGGCCTATGCCGGATCACCCCCCGGTTTGGGCGCTGAGGGACCATTGCGGAACGTGCGCGGGGGGCCGGCGACCATCGGAAGGGGCAGACGGGGTGGTCTGGTCACGACGTATCGTCCTTCCCGGAGCGCGTGTCCGCGCGGCGACCTGCCGGGCTCTGGCCTTGGCCCCGGTCCTTATCGTGCGTGTCTTCCTGGTCCTGCGACTGCTCCCCTTTGCCCAGCTTCGAGCGCAGGACGCGCACGAGGGTCTCCCGGACGCTCCGCCGCGTGAGCAGCGCCGCTACGCCGATGGCGGTGAGCCCGACGGCGAGCGCCGCCTCCGCCCACTGGCCGGTAGCCAGCCCCGCCCCGAACCCCACCTCGAAGACGTTCGGAATCGAGGCTGTCAAAAAGGTCACGACGAGGTACTGCCGAAACGAAAGCTCGCGGGTGAGGCCGGCGGCGAGGCTGACCAGGTTGTACGGGATGGGGAGCACCAGCCGGACGAAGGTCAGCTCGGGCCAGCCCCCTAAGCCCCGATCGAGCACCCGGTCCACGCGCTTCATGCCCCTGTCCCCCACGAGCCGGGCCACGGGGCCGCGTCCGAGGGCGCGCGCTAGCCCGTACAGGGTGCAGCCGGCCAAAGTGTCGCCGATCGCCGTGAGCAGGACGCCCCAGAAGAGCCCGAAGAGGGCGCCCGAGGCTATGTTGAGCGGGGAGCTAGCAGGCGGCACCACGGCGAAGGTGAAAGCCTTGGCTGCGACGTATGCCAGCGGCGCCCAGGGGCCGGCACCCTCGACCAGCGCCCGCAGGCGTTCGCCTAGAGCCTGCAATTCTTCGGACAGCGCCCGCAACTGCTCGAAGCCGCCGAACCACCAGACGAGGAAGATCGCGCCTGTCAGGAGCACGAGCGCGAGCAGGGCCGCGACGACCAGGCCGCGCCACCTCTCGGCCGCCCACCCGGGCAGTACGCGTCGTTTCATTCCCTGGCCCATCCCGCCACAGAGTATCCGGCTATGCTCTTGGGACGGATCGACTCGTGCAGCGGGTTCCTGATTTTCGACCTCCTTCTCGCTGGCGCCTAAATCTTTACCCGCAAGATTAAGAATCCCCTAAGAACGGATTCTGTCTTCGGGGCCACGCTAGAGCACCACCCGGCTCAGATAGGCGTAGAGGCCGTGGTAGAGGACGTCGGTATGGTGGTTGAGGGCATCGTCATCGGGTAGGGTGAGTTGCATCCCCCGAATGATGGCGTCCAGTCCTTCGGACTCGGGGCGGCCGTACTTCTCGTCCATGAGGTCCGCGTCGTGGACTATCTCGGCGATCTCGGCGAGCACCGGGTCCTTCAAGTCGTACTCCTTAAGGAAGGTCTCGAAGGAGCAGTCTTCCCCATGGTGGGAGAGCCTCGCGCCAGCCACGTCGAATAGCTCTGCTTCCTCCAGGGCCTCGGACGGATCCCTAAAGAAGACGAAGGTCGCCTCCGGGTCCACGAAGCGCCTTATGAGCCAGATGCAGGCGGTGCGGTCTACGTGGCACCCGCGGCGGGTCGCCCAGAGCATCAGCTCTCGCCCCAGGCTTCGAGCTCCTCGCCCGCGCTGCCCACGTCTCCCCTCGCGGCTTCGCGGGCGGCCTTTAGCACCGCGGCGACCTCCTTCCCACG
>JADDPM010000343.1 GCA_016781885.1 Rubrobacter sp. | reverse complement strand
TGCCTCTACCACGTCCGCTGCTTACCAGGGACGTCTTACCTCGACGCGGTTTGGTCGAGTCTCGAAAGGATGGGCGGCTGACGACCGCCCTCTTCCCCTGTCAGGAAAGCGCAAGAGCACACCATGCCGTGTCTCAGTGCCTCTTGCAGTTCAGGGAGCGGGCGGATGCCCACCCCGAACTCGGCGGGGAAGGCATCCAGATCTGACTGGATCACGAACTCGAGGCCCTGCTCTACGGCGTAGAGCCGGTGTCACCCGCAACGATCTCGCGGCCCGGAGCGAAGATCGAGGTGGTAGGGATGGAAGGGAAAGGGATTAGAGGATTGATCGTACCGGATTAGCGGAAAGCTAACTATTTGCCAACAGTATTTGCCAACAGAACACGCAGCGGGCAGCTACGTGTGTCCGTCGGGGAGGCCTCGTGGCTCCGCAGGACGGACCCGACGAAGAACACCCGTCTCATTTGTCTATCTTCTTCGCGAAGGAAGCTCGTCTGCAAGAATCTTCGTAGCGAAACCGGGCGAGCTAAATTGGGAAAAGCGAGCATCTGCAGCAAGCGTGTTAGAGAACAATCAAGCCCATAGGCCCCTCGCCGACCTCAAGACGCTTCTCCACCTCCAGGGACTCCATCTCTACCACCGCAACCTCGTTCTCTCCGGTCACCGCCACGTAACCAAACCTGCCGTCGGGGCGAAACGAGACGTTCGCGCCGTTCTGTCCGACCTCCAGGCGCTTGATCATCTTCCCGCTCTCCGGGTCCATGACGGCCACCCAGTTGTCGGCGAAGTGGGTGACGAAGTTGTAGCGGCCGTCCGGCGAGAAGGAGACGGTGACGGGCTGCTCGCCGAGCTCCTCGGCATGCAGCGTTTCGAGGGTCTGGGCGTCGAGCACCACGTTTGATCCGGTCGACGTCTGCACCCAGACCTCCTTCCCGTCGGGCGAGACGCGCAGCATCCAGGGCTTGCTACCCTCAGGGAACTCTACCCTTTTGGCAACCTTCAGGGAGCCGGTGTCGAGCATCGCGACCGTGTCCTGGTCGCGCTCGGG
>JADDPM010000342.1 GCA_016781885.1 Rubrobacter sp. | reverse complement strand
AGAGGCTCCGCCAATAGGGAGCATGTCATCAAGTAAACGGGCACGGGATGCTCGATCATCCGGGGAGTGTCTGAAGCTTCCCGACGTGAAGGAGCATACCCCGTGCCCGCACTCCAACCTTACCTCATCGAGCCTATCTGGGAACAGTTCAGAGCCTTGCTGCCCGAGCGTGAGACGAACCATCCGCTCGGCTGTCACCGGACCCGCATCCCAGACAGGATGGTCTTCGAGAAGCTCGTGCAAATCTTAGTGTTCGGTTGCGCTTACGAGAGGATCGCCGACGGATGCTGCTCGGCAACCACCCTGCGCCGTCGGCGCGACGAGTGGATCGAAGCCGGAGTGATGGCGACGCTCAGGGAACTGGCTCTCGAAGCCTACGACAAGACTATCGGCCTACAGCTCTCCGATGTAGCCGTCGATTGCTGCATCACCAAGGCTCCCTGCGGAGGCCAGAAAGCGGGCAGAAACCCGGTAGACCGGGGCAAACAAGGCATCAAACGCTCCACGGTTGTAGATGCCAAGGGCATCCCGCTCGGAGCTGTAACAGCCCCAGCCAATCGTCACGACTCCCCGCTCTTAGATGAAACCCTGGGCACTCTGGAGGTGCTCGGAGAGCTACCCGAGCAGATGAGCGTGCACCTCGATCGCGGCTATGACTCTCGTAGTACCAGAGAGAAGCTAAAAGACCGCGGCTTGCTCCCTGCAATCTCCGAGAAAGGTAAGCCGGCTCCACTTCAGGCGACGAAACGTTGGGTAGTGGAGCGCACGAACTCGTGGCACAACGCCCACAAGAAGTTGGTGTGGTGTACCGAGCGTCGGGACGGCGTAATCGACTTCTGGGTGGCCTTCTCGGAGGTGGTCATCCTCGTTAGAAGGCTCATTCGAGAAGGATGGAGGCGCTACCGCTGGGAGGGACGACCTCGCCGCCGACCGTAGCCTATTGGCGGAAGCTCTTACGCGCAAATCTCGCCGCGATCGAGGGATGTGCGAATGAAAACCCCGTTTAAGAGCACTCTGGAACGTCTGGCTAAAGAGAGCCTAGGAGGAGCAAGCGAATGGAAATGAGGCCGAGGGCTCGGCGATGGAAATGAGGCCGAGGGCTCGGCGA
>JADDPM010000172.1 GCA_016781885.1 Rubrobacter sp. | reverse complement strand
GTGTCGAGGTACTCGTCCCGCTCCCGGCGCGTCGCCTCGAGCTCTGCGGCCAGGGCCGTGGGCTCTCCCCCGCCGCCGTCGCCTGGCTCCTGTTCCGCGGGGGGTTCGGTGTCCTCGATCGTGGTGGGGTCCTCGCCCGTCTGTCCGAGGGATGCCGGGTCTTCTGGCGAGCCCTGGGCCTCCTCGATCGGCTGCTCGGACTCCTCCGGTCCCTGATCCTCCCTGGGATCTGGCTCTCGCGTGTTCTCTTCGCTGCTCAAAGCTTCCGTCTTCCTCCCGTCGATGCGCGAAGTTGGTGGGGGGCGGGATCCCGCCCCCTACCCATGATGCCCTACTTGCGCTCCTCTTCCCCCTCGTCGTCGATGATCTCGGCGTCCTCGACCACGTCGTCGGGGGAGTCGGTTGCCCCGGCCGAGCTAGCCTGCTGCTGCTCCTGGGCCTGCTGGTAGAGGACCTCGGAGAGCCTGTGGGAGGCGGTAAGCAGTGCCTCCTGCTTGGCCTTGATCTCCTCTATGTCCCCGCCGGCGAGGGCCTCCTTCGTCTCCTTTATGGCCTGCTCTATCTGCAGCTTGGTGTTGGGATCCACCTTCCCGTCCACGTCCTTGAGCGAGCGCTCGATGGAGTAGACCAGGTTGTCCGCGTTGTTGCGGACGTCTGCCTCCTCGCGCCGGCGCTGGTCCTCCTCGGCGTGCGACTCGGCGTCGCGGACCATCTGCTCGATCTCCTGGTCGGAGAGGCCGCTCGAGGCCGTGATCGTGATCCTCTGCTCCTTGCCTGTGCCGAGGTCCTTGGCCCCGACGTTGACGATGCCGTTGGCGTCTATGTCGAAGGAGACTTCGATCTGGGGCACGCCCCTCGGCGCCGGCGGAATACCCACGAGCTGGAAGTTGCCGATCAGCTTGTTGTAGGCAGCTATCTCGCGCTCGCCCTGGTAGACCTTGATCTCGACCGAGCCCTGGTTGTCGTCGGCGGTCGTGAACACCTCACTCTTACGTGTAGGTATAGTGGTATTGCGCTCGATGAGCTTCGTGAACACCCCGCCCTTGGTCTCTATCCCGAGGCTTAAGGGCGTCACGTCGAGGAGCAGCACGTCCTTGACCTCGCCGGCGAGCACCCCGGCCTGGATCGCGGCGCCGACGGCGACCACCTCGTCCGGGTTGATGCCCTTGTGGGGCTCCTTGCCCGTGATCTCCCTTACCTGCTCCTGCACCGCAGGGATGCGGGTGGAGCCGCCGACCAGGATCACCTGGTCCACCTCCCCCGCCTTGAGTCCCGCGTCCTCCATAGCCCTGCGCACCGGCCCTGCCGTCGCCTCGACGAGGTCTGCGGTCAGGTTGTTGAACTGCGCCCTGGTGAGCGTCAGGTCCATGTGCTTCGGGCCGTTCTGGTCCGCGGTGATGAAAGGCAGGTTGATCGAGGTGCTCGTCGTCGAAGAGAGCTCTCTTTTAGCCTTCTCGGCGGCCTCGACGAGACGCTGGGCCGCCATCTTGTCCTTCGAGAGGTCTATGCCCTCCGACTTCTTGAACTCCGAGACCATCCACTCGACGACCTTTGCGTCGAAGTCGTCGCCGCCGAGGTGGTTGTTGCCGCTCGTAGCCTTGACCTCGAAGACCCCGTCGCCGAGCTCCAGGATGGAGACGTCGAACGTCCCGCCGCCGAGGTCGAAGACGAGGATGGTCTGGTCCTGCTCCTTGTCCAGCCCGTAGGCCAGCGCCGCCGCCGTCGGCTCGTTGATGATCCTCTTGACGTCGAGGCCAGCGATGCGGCCAGCGTCCTTGGTAGCCTGGCGCTGGGCGTCCTCGAAGTAGGCAGGGACCGTGATGACAGCCTCGGTCACCTCCTCGCCAAGGTACTCCTCGGCGTCCCTCTTGAGCTTCTGCAGGATCATCGCGGACATCTCCGGGGGCGAGTACTCCTTGCCGTCCACCTCGAGGCGGACGTCCCCGCCCGAGCCGGACTTGACCGTGTAACCCACCCGCGAGGCCTCTTCCTTGACGTCGCCGAAGCGCCGCCCCATAAAGCGCTTGATCGAGTAGATCGTGCGCTCCGGGTTGGTAACGGCCTGCCTTCTCGCCAGCTGCCCGACCAGCCGCTCCCCGCTCTTCTTGTCAAAGGCCACGACCGAGGGCGTAGTCCTCTCCCCCTCGGAGTTCGTGATCACAACCGGCTCGCCACCCTCTAACACAGCCACACAACTGTTGGTGGTGCCCAGATCTATCCCAATGCTCTTGGCCACATCCGTACCTCCCATAGAGCTCAACTATCTAAATTGTATAGAGTATAAAATCTTAGTCCGGTATGTGCAAGTTTTTGTAGACTACTTCTATGAGCTTGGGTGAATAAGCTTGGATGGTACCGAGGACGCGGCTTCGATCTCCACTGGCGTGCGCCCCCTCTCCTCTATGCGGTCTATCTGCAACATCTTCGCTCTAGACTCTTCGTCTCTTACCTTCGTAGCTCCCTCTAGTACTTTGGTACTAGATCCTCCCTCCTACCAAAGTACCAGGCAATCTTCGTACCTTTGTCCGATGCCCCTTCTAGCGATACCAGCTTTACTTCCCTAGTAGTTGAAGATAGACAAGAAAGGAGCTATTTAGAGATGACTATCAAGATGATCCTCTCCGTTGCGGTGTGGCTCCCAAGGCCTACTGCTCCGCAGCACCAGCGTCGTCGTAGCGCTGATGATGATGGGAGTAGTGCTGGCGGGTGGCTCGCCCGACACAGCAGCCGTCCCCTGCGAGCGGCCTCTGGGGCTAACGAAGCGTACGTAGACCTTGGTCCTCTGGAGCTGACCAGGCGCCACTAACAACATCGAACGGGGTGAGTATCTTCCCCGACCCGGGGCCCCGGTCCTCTCATATGAACCTCAGGTAGGCGACTCCAGGACGGCGCAGCGTCCATCGCAGCGGTCTGGTCGCCCATCGAGGGCGTCCTGTGGCTGAAGCGGTCGAGGGTCATCGTGATGCTGGTATGCCCGAGCAGCTCCTGGACGTACTTCGCATGCACGCCGCGCGACAACGACAGGTTCGCTACCGTGTGGCGAATGACGCACGAGCCCTTTGTCAGATAGCTTCTCCAGGCGGTCTGGTGAGCTCGAACTCTGGTATGCGAGAGTAGTCGGAGAACCAGGCTTCCTTCTCTCTCTCGGAGAGGTCGTAGACGGTGCCCCTCTCGACGTGGACCCTCTCTCCCCTGGCCTCCAGCCGCCGCTTGAGCGCCACGGCGTTGTTGCGGTCCATGAAGTGTGCCACGGCGTGGCCGAACTCATCCCTACCCAACTTATCGACGCCACCCTTGACGTACACGTCGTAGCTGGTCTCCTGGCTCAACCCTCTACCCGCCCTATCCACCAGGTTCTCCCACCATCAGCCTGAGCGTCTCGAGCGCCTCGCCCACAGAGTGTCTGGCGTTGGCCACCGCCCTCACCACGTCCAGCTCGGCCGGGTCCCCGGTCTTGGGGTCGAGGAACCTCTGGGCGGCCTCCAGTTCGCTCTCCGCCCTCGCCAGGCGCGTCCGCATCCGTTCTACAGCCATCCTGTTGTGGTGCTCCGGCACCTCAGCCACCGAACGCTCTCCTCCACCACGGGCGGGTTAGCGACCCGCGCACCGGGAACTCGGCAGTGTCCCGGGGCCGCGCATCGCCGCGAGGATCGCCTGTACCATCCTCCTCGCGCCCTCCTGCCGCGCCCTCCGTAGCTTCCCGGGCGGCCTCCTGGTGCGTCCGAGGGGCTTGCAGCTCTGGCATCCGCTGCGCGAGGGCGGCGTTGGCCTGGGTGAGCTGCGCGATGATCGTATCCGCCCGCCTCCTGGCGTCCCTCTCCTCCCGGAGTATGGAGCGAAGGTAGCTCACCTGATCCTGCAAGCTGACCAGGAGGGCGTCGTAGGACGCGTCCCTGATCG
>JADDPM010000341.1 GCA_016781885.1 Rubrobacter sp. | reverse complement strand
AGAGCGTGTAGGAGCGGATAAGTTCTGTTCGCTTCAATAGCGCTACGCAGCGCTCGAGGAGCACCTCTTCCAGTTCGTCGAGGTCCTCGAAAAGGCGGTTGGCCACCGCTTCGTTGACCAAGGGCCACAGCCTTTCGGCGGGTTGCAGCAGCTCGGGGGAGCGGGCGGGCAGGAACTCAAGGTGTATCCCTTCGGGCACCTCGACCTCTCCTCCGGTGTGCCAACCGGCCTTGTCCAAGACCAGCAGGATGCGCTTATCCTTGCCGGCTCCCACCTCTTTTGCGAAGTGGCAGAGCGCCAAAGAGAACACCTTCGCATCCACTCTCGGGAGGATGAGCCAACAGACCTCCCCCCCGCTCTGGGGGCGCACGAAGCCATAGAGATAGAGCCACTCGTAGCGCCTGCGAAAGCGTGCAGTGGGGGTCTTCGTCCGCGCGGCGCCCACACCCTCCTGGCAATGGGCTTTAGCCCCAACCTCATCTCGTCCTCGGTCCACGCTTCGACGTGGGCCTCCGGGTGAGCCTCTCGTATCTCCCTCAGCCGCTCGGGGAGCTTTTTTTAAAGGCCCCCTCTGCTCGTGTGGGTCGGCCCCGGCATTGGAGGGACGAGGGACCTGGTGGGTATGCCCGAGCCTTCTGAGGTACTCCCACAGC
Organism: Rubrobacter sp.; assembly: GCA_016781885.1. Lineage (GTDB taxonomy): Bacteria > Actinomycetota > Rubrobacteria > Rubrobacterales > Rubrobacteraceae > Rubrobacter_F. The sequence continues at coordinate 384 of JADDPM010000341.1, read as the reverse complement.
CCCTTTGCGCCCTGAGACCGCGGCGGCCGGTCCTCTTCTCGATCCACTCGGCGACCTTCCGGGAGTTCCACAGCCCCCCGTCTTCGGGCGGTCCCTCCAGCGCCTCTGAGAGCTCGCGCTGCTCTGAGGGGGAGAGCAGCGGGGAGGCACCTGGGTTTTCGTGTCGTCGGTCGCCAAGCCCCTCGGCACCTCTTTCGTTGTAGCGGCGCGAGATCTCCCTGATCCACTCCGGGCTGTAGCCCGTGGCCTCCGTCACCTCCCGGGTGAGCTTGCCCAAGGAAAGCAGCCAGACGATCTGGTAGTGGGAACGCAAAACGGGATCGCTAGCCTTACGGTAGCGATCCTCCAACTCCCCGGTGGACAGATGCTTTTGCAGGCGTAGTC
>JADDPM010000340.1 GCA_016781885.1 Rubrobacter sp. | reverse complement strand
ATTCACATAAATGGCACTGTAGGGAGAAGACGAATTCTGCGAAGTTCACTTGCAGGATTCTGGATAAACCCTCGCTCAGACACTTTTGCAAGTTCCTATGAGCCTCGGTGTCCGACATCCAGCAACACAATATGTGGCGCAGGTGGATGGGTATGCAAGATCTTGGATAAGGATCTACTGAGTCCCAGGACCGGAATTTCCGCAGCGAGGGTTGCGCAGCTATCGCATACCCCTCGAATCCCGGCCCCTGCCCCCTCCGCGCGCAGGCCCGCCAGCGCCGGAGCCTGCCGGCGTCGGGGGAGGAGTACGCGCGGGGCGTGCACGAGGCGAGGTCAGTCGAAGCGAAGGCCGGAGTCGAACATGCTGGGCGTGTGATGGATGAGCCCGGCGAGATAGCCCCCCACCACCGAGCTCACAGCGCGCCAGATATCGCTACCTAGCGTGCCGAGAGGTTGGCGAGCGCCGCGCCTATCCCATCGACGGCACCAGGGCGACAGTTGAGGTGGAAGAACTCGCCCGTTGTGTTGTCGCGCATGAGGGGGCGGCCGGTGCCGGCGGAGATGCTGCCGGCCCGCTCGCCGCACTTCGCGCAGTAACGGACCCGGCGGGGGTTGGGGCGGTGCGCAGGGTGCGCTAGACTGCTCGTGTCCACAGTTGCCTCCTTAGTGGCTGTGGTCCGGGCTCCGGGGAGTGGCGACTCCTGCGGGGCCTCTTCTTTATCCGACGCTCGTTATTATACCGTTGTTGTCTGTATATTGTCTAGTAAAGTTTGTAAGTTGTCTGTATAATTTGCGCATGAGGTACAGAGTCGGTACAAACCCGGACGTGGAGGTAAATGTGGAAAGGCTCAAAACCCTACGCGTAGAGCACGTGCTCACGCTGAGGGAGCTGGCGGAAGTGGCCGGCGTGTCGAAGGACACCATATGGCGACTCGAGAACGGCCACAGCGAAGCGCACCCGTCCACGATCCGCAAGCTCGCCAGGGCTCTCGGGGTGCAGCCCAAGGAACTCTCTAAGACGGGTGGCGGCGATGCCTAAGCGCGGCAACGGCGAGGGCAGTATC
>JADDPM010000339.1 GCA_016781885.1 Rubrobacter sp. | reverse complement strand
AAAGATGGTCGCCGACGCCGACACGGACAAGGTCTTGGGGGTCTCCATGGTTGGGGAGAGCGCCGCGGAGGTGATCCACGAGGCGGCGATGGGCCTCAGGTTCGGGGCGACCATAGAGGACTTCGTGGAGATGATCCACGTCTACCCCACGATGGCCGAGGCCTTGAAGATAGCCGCCATCTCCCGGCGCAAGGACCCCGCGAAGCTCTCCTGCTGCGCGACGTAAGAGTTCGCCCGAAGAAGGGAGGCAAAACATGCAGGCCAGAGAGCTGGTTTCTGACGTAGGGGTGGGGATAATAGGCGGCTACGTGGGCACCCAGGTGATGGAGCAGGTCTCGATGAAGCTCTACGAGCTTGAGCCCGAAGAGGCCCGCCGGCAAGAGGACGAAGCCCGGCCCGGCGATCCGTTTATCGTCGCCGCGCGGAAGACGACCCAAGCGCTGGGGTTGGAGGTCTCGGAGGAGCAGGTCCAGAACGTCGGCATGTACACGTCTTCCATTACGGCCTCGGACTGGGCTGGGGGCCGATGTACACGGTCCTGCGCCGATAGACGGACCTCGGCCCGATACAGGCCGGGCTGCTCACGGGTGCGGTGCAATCGCTTCTGGTCGACGAAGGGCTGACACCCCTCTTAGGCTTCAGCGCTCCCAACCGCGATTACCCGCTCGTGACACACCTTAGGGGCGTCGCCGCGCACCTGGCGTACGGACTTGGCATCGCGGTCACCGCAGTGACCCTCTACTGGCTTGGCCGCAACGGGGGCACAAGGAGGTAGTTAGGCCGAGACCATATACTACTAACCGGGCAGGCGCGCAGCCCCTACCCGAACCGCCCCCGAGGCTCGAGAGGAGACCAAAGTGCGAGAAAAGGCAGCCGAGGCGCCGCCACTAGCGGAGGTGCCCGTGGGCCGCGATAGCCGCGAGGTAAAGCTCCTGGCCCAGCTACTCGACGGCTTCGCCAACCCCATACGGCTCTCCGCCCTGCTGCTGCTCTCTCGGCGGGGGGAGATGAGCGTCTCCGAGTTAGTCGAGGCTATAGGGGCTCCCCAGCCCCG
>JADDPM010000171.1 GCA_016781885.1 Rubrobacter sp. | reverse complement strand
ACTGCTTACCTCGAATGATATGGCGTAGTCGTGCCGTCCAACTAGATGCCGCGCCCATCAAGCCGGCATGCTCCCCTCAAGCGTCAGGGTAAGCAGGTCGGTGTTCCCTGATCCCGCGCGGAAGACGGTGAGCGAGCATGTTGATGTTTTTCTACAGCCACACGCTCTCAACTCCCTGCGTCTTGGTTGCCGGGATCGAAGAGCTCCCTCGCCATGACGAATACCTCCCGCGAGTCGCGGATTACGTCATCGCCCTCCGAGCCTCCCGACCCAGCCATCTCCTGCCCCCGCGCCTCCGGCTCGCGCTCTGGCATGGATGCGTCAGGAGCGGGCGCAGAGGTTATCTCCTCCCTCTTCCGCGGCTTTTGGACCTCCGGTTCGACCGGCGCGGGTGTGCCGGGAGAGGGGATATCGGACGTAGAATCAGCGTCGCCCGCAACGCGGAACTCGAGGCGCAGTCTCACCCCGAACCGGCTCTCGAGAACCTCCCCCAGGGCCTCACTGTGACGAGGTTTCCCAGCCTCCTTCGCATAGAAGTCTGACTCCTCGGAAAACGTAACCGCCAGAACCCCGTTATCCAGATTCAACGGCCGCCCCTCCGCGAAGACGGTCGCCGTAAGGGCCTGCTTGCGGTCCTTCAAGTCGCGAATGACCTGCCCCCACTGCTCCGCCACGATCCCGATCCCGGCCGTCCCATCCTCTTCTGCAGGACCGGCAGACGCTTCCTCCTCCGTCTCGCCGTCTTCCTCCCCGCCGGACTGCTCCTCGCCCTCCGCCACCACGGGTGCCACCGGCGCGGGTTTCACCATCGGACCGGAAAGCTCCGCGTCCGTCTGGGCAGCTACCACGGCGCCGTTCTGGACGGCATTCTCCAGCGTTTCGAGGCGACGGATGAGGGCATCTACCTGCGGTTCCTCGTAGTCGCGGGCGAGCTTGAGGAGGGTCAACTCCAGCTCCAACTTCGGGTCGCCGCCGCGTCTGGCGCGTGAGACGGCGTCGCCTAGAGCCTCGATCAGGCGTACCACTTCGGCGGTAGGGATACGCGATGCCTGCTCCTCAAGGCCCGCCCTCTCCTCGTGGCCGACCTCGGCGAGCGCGACCTCGGGGGCGTGGGGCAGGAGCATGAGCCGCCGGAGGTGTGCGATGAGCTCGCCGGCGAAGCGTGAGAGGTCCCGCCCCTCGTTCTGGAGCCGGTCCACGATGCGTAGAGCGTCCGCCGCCCGGCGCTCGTAGAGGGCATCCGTCGTCTCAGATAGTACATTGGAGTCGGTTCCACCTAAAAGCTCCCGGACCTTCGCGGCGGTTACGGGGCCGTCGGAGAACGAGTTGAGTTGGTCGAGGAGGCCCTCGGCGTCCCGGAAAGAGCCGCGGGCTTCGCGTGAGATCAGGGTGAGCGCGGCGGGCTCGGCCTCTATCCCTTCAGCATCGGCGATCTCGCGCAGCTTCTCCGACAAGAGCGCCACGCCGGGACGTCGGAAATCGAAGCTCTGGCAGCGGCTGATGATCGTGGGCAATACCTTGTGCTTCTCGGTAGTCGCGAGCACGAAGACGACGTGCTCGGGCGGCTCTTCGAGCATCTTGAGGAGAGCGTTGAACGCCTCGGTGGTGAGCATGTGGACCTCGTCGATGATGTAGACCTTCATCCGGCCCCCTACGGGCGCCAGGTTTACCCTGTCTCTGAGGTCCCGGATCTCGTCTATCCCCCGGTTGGAGGCCGCATCCATCTCCAGCACATCCATCGAAGAGTTGTTAACGATGGCCCTGCAGCTCTCGCAAGTCCCGTCCGGCTCGGGCGTTGGACCCTTCTCACAGTTCAGCCCCATCGCCAGCACCTTCGCCGTACTCGTCTTCCCCGTCCCCCTCGGCCCCGAGAAGAGGTAGGCGTGTGCGACGCGCCCCGTCTCAATCGCGCGGCGCAGGGTTCGTACCACCGGCTCCTGCCCGGCGACGGCGTCGAAGGTGCGGGGACGCCATTTGCGGTAGAGCGAGACGTGTCGCATCTAGGAACTCGTAATCCCGCGATCTCTCACACCACTAGTATAGCGGAGGCTCAGAGGACGAAAACGAACAAAAATGCCGCGCACCCCACCTTCGACGGACTCGAACCCGGCGAACTCCCGGCCGCCGGCTCTGGCCTGGCCACCCCGATAGCACATGGGGTTATCCGCTTAGTGCTGCTACCTCTCGGTCCTGACACGATTCACGGGGCCCCATTGCCCGGGACCAAGCCTTCAACGCCGGCCGCGCCGGTTTCTACCGAACACGAGCCGCCTCAGGCGGGGATCTAGGCCCTGCTGGGCGTGTTGCAGGCTACAGGGTAACGCCAGCTCCCCGCTTAGCGCGGCGAGATGATTTTATCAAACGGCAGCGATGATGAACGGGCAGCGAACCGCGGAACTAGCTAGAGTCAACAGTCGCCTGGAGATACTCTACAGCGCCGCCAAACCGAAAAGTGCCTCCGGTCCTCTAATACCGAATCTTCTGGATAACGTCTCCTAAGAATTACACCTGCGCTACCCTGACGCTCGGCGCAGGCGTACACGCCAAGCTTGTGCAGGAGCTACTCGGCCACTCCACCATAGCTGTGACTTTAGATACCTACAGCCACGTGCTGCCCAGCATGGGCGACGGGCTGGCGGACACGATGGACAAGGCGCTGGGTTAACGGGACGGTGCGGGGGCATCACTGCATGCCCCCGAAACCATTGATACAGTATGAACCGCAGCCCACGAATCGACCACCAATACCCTTGCCATGTTCAAACGCAAGCTGAAAGTCAACTCGAATTTACAGTGCCTGCACGCTCAATTTGAGAGTACGGGAGGCAAAAGATGCTGCGCACGTAAACCCCACGTAGCCTTAGCCAGCAGGAATCGCGGTCGCAGGAAGTCCCAGAGTTCCTCAAGTTTCAGGATCCGGTCCACGTCACCACTGCCCAACACCTCGATCAGCTCGGTGCAGACGCTGGCAGTCGCCACATAGCTCACCGCCGCTGCGTTCTGCACTTCCTTGTCGTAGAACTCTCCCCGCTCAACGCTCGTGTAGCTGGAGCCCGGATCGTAGATGTGCGTCATCTCCAACTTGCCCATCCCGACATGAGTAAAGTCGCAGAAAAAACGGTATTCCCTGTACCACCTCTCCAAAATGTCCGTCTTCGAGCCGGACACCTTGTTTAGAACTCCGCCGGGAGTCGGAAATGCTTCGGGCCTTTTTGCCCCCGCGAGGTGCTTCGGTGGTCCACCCGGCGGGTCTTGTCGGTTAAAGAACCTGTACTCTATTAGATCCCGGACATCGTCAGCGATGCCCAGGTTTTTTCTCATGGCCTCAACGTTGGTATAGGCTTGCTGGAAAAACCCCTGCCAACGAGGAAGACCCTGGCGCTCGGCTTTTTCGAGCAAGTAGCGCTCGAACCACGTGACCCAGGCATTCTCGACATAAGTCCTTGACCAACGCTTCGGCTCCTCGCAGAGTAGCGAAATGGCGAAAAACTTCTCGATCTGCTCTCTCCCTAACGATAACGCATCCGCCCCGAGCAAAGGATCGTTATTTTCCTGACCCAACAGCAGCAAAATGCTCCTGTAAGTGGAGAGAAAAACCTTAAGCTGGCCCACGCAGACGTTGCGGAAGTTCGCATCGAGCCCGGTACGCCTCTCAAGGTCCCGAATTGTCAGGTTCACAGCCGGAAGGAGCTTTTCGTCGGCCTCCGCCCGATTGTAGTCCTTAGACAGGTCTATGTCGTCAGTGTGTTTGTAGATCACGTTCGCCTACGCTCTTCCTGCCGTTGCAGCGTCGGGTTGCAGTACGGTTGCAGTAGATTTGGCTCCGGGTCTCTCCTGGACCTTTTGGATTTTCTCCCGCTGCCCCTATATTTTGCCTGGAAATAGAGACAAAAAGCGGAGAGGGTGGGATTCGAACCCACGAGACGGCTTAACACCGCCT
>JADDPM010000170.1 GCA_016781885.1 Rubrobacter sp. | reverse complement strand
GCCCCCTTTCTACTCCTAAACCACGCAACACACATCTAGGAGAAGTCTGTTCGGGCACCGCAGGACGCGCGTAGAGTTCGAGGTCACGCCCGCGACGTTCAGGACGCTGGGGCTCGCCGGGATCTCGGGCCTCCGCTCCATGTCCGGTCCAGCCCTCCTCGCCCGGTCCGTCCGGCGCGGCGACGCGAAAGCGCCGAACCTCCCGGCTTTGAGCTCCGCGAGGGTCTCCAACCTCCTGGCCCTCCTCGCCGTTGGGGAGATGATCGCCGACAAGACGCCCTTCGTCCCATCCCGCACCTCCGCTCCAGCCCTGCTCGGCCGCGCCATCTCCGGCGCCCTGGTCGGGGCAGAGTTGTTCTCCTCCGAGGGACGTCGCAGGAACTCGGGAGCCATCCTCGGGGCGCTCTCGGCGCTCGCCGCCGCCTACACCGGGGAGAAGCTCCGCTCGGAAGGAACGAGAAAGGGCATCCCGGACCCACTCCTCGCGTCCCTCGAAGACAGGCTCGTCCTCTCTCTAGGGACACGCCTCCTGCAACAGAGAGCCTAGAAGCCGAACCTGCTCAGGGTGTTCCGTACAGAGCCCAGGTAGCCGCCGCCGAAGAAGTAGACGTGGACGAGGAGCGGGTAGAGGTTGTAGAGGTCGCGGCGCATCTCGAAAAATCCGGGACGGAGGCCCCGTATCTCCTCGTAATGTTGCAAGAAAGTATCGCCGAAGGAGTCGAAGAGCGAGATAAAGGCAAGCTCCATCTCCGGGTCGGCATGGTAGATCGCCGGGTCCAGAAAAGCGGTGATCTTGCCGCTCCTCGCCAGCACGTTGCCGCTCCACACGTCCCCGTGGATGAGCGATGGCCGCTCGGGCTCCTCGATCAGTTCGTCCAGCCTCTCCGCCAACCGCTCTATCCTCTCCAGGTCCCCGGACGGCATCCGTCCGGCCTCGTGCGCCGTCTTTGCCATATACAAGAGCCGGTGCTCCCGAAAGAACCCGGTCCAGCTCTCCGTCGGCGGGTTCGGCTGGTTGAGGTCCCCGATCAGGGTATCCCGCTCGTGCCCATAGGCCTTGGCCGTGATGCCGTGCAGACCGGCGAGCAGCTCGGCGGCGTGGCGCTCGGCCCGATCTGAGAAGTGGCTCTCCCCTTCCACGAACTGCATGAGCAGCAACTCTTTCGAGGAGTGGTAGACCGCCGGGACCGGAAGGTCACTCTTCTCACGCAGGTAACGGAGCATGTACGCCTCTCGCTCCAGATGCGACTCCCCGGCGCGGTCCACCTTCGCAACCAGCACCGAGCCGTCGGAGAGCTCCGCCCTGTAGACTTCCCCGATGCAGCCCCCGCCCAACAGACGGGCTGAGAGGAGCCTCGTCCCGAGGGACGCCTCGATCCCCTCGGCGACGATCCTCTCAGCCACTACCGTTCTTCAAGTGGCGCTCGCGGATGTCCTTCAAAAGCCCCTCCGACGCCGCCTCGACGAGGTCCAGGACGAGCTCGAAGCCCTCGGGGCCTCCATAGAAGGGGTCCGGGACCTCCCGCTCGGGGCGGTCGGGAGCGTAGTCCAGAAAGGCCCTCACCTCGGCCCGCGAACGCGCTCCCCCGCACAGAGGCTCGACGAGCCGGCGGTTCTCCTCGTCCATAAACAGGATGTAGTCGAACCTCTCGCAGTCTTCCCTGGTCAGGCGCCGCGCCCGCTGGGAACCTATGTCTATGCCTCTCTTCTCAGCGCCCCTCCGCGCCCGCTCATCAGGCGGGTGGCCGACGTGCCAGGAGCCCGTCCCCGCCGAATCCACCTCGACCTCTCCCTCAAGCCCCTCGCGCCGTAGAACATGCTCGAAGACGCCCTGAGAGAGCGGCGAGCGGCAGATGTTACCCATGCAAACAAACAGTACGCGTACCATGTCGCTTACTATAGTCGTTGGACGGCCGCTTTTTGGAGCACCACGTTGGTGGTAGCGGGAGGTAGTGAGTTTGCTAGACTAAATTTTTCGACGGCGTTGAAGAGGAGGAGAACATGGCCGAGGTGAACCGAGTCGGGATGCTCACGGGGGGCGGGGACGCGCCGGGGCTGAACGGCGTGATCCGGGCCGTGGCCATGCGTTCGATCAACGACTACGGCTACGAGGTCCTGGGCGTCTTGCGCGGCTGGCGCGGCCTCCTGCAGAGGGAAGAGGACAGCACGATGCCCCTCTCCGTCGCCGACGTCCGCTACATCCTCGAAGAGGGCGGCACGATCCTCAAGTCCTCGCGCACCAACCCTTACAAGAACGAGGGTGACGCCGAGAAGGTCGTCGAGAACATGAAAGAGTACGGCATCGACGCCCTCGTCGCCATCGGCGGCGACGACACTTTGGGCGTCGCCAAGCGGCTCCACGACGACTTCGGGGTGCAGGTTATCGGATGTCCGAAGACTATAGACAACGACCTCTCGGCTACCGATACCACGTTCGGCTACGACACCGCCGTCTCCATAGCCACCGAGGCCATAGACCGCATAAGGACCACGGCGAAGAGCCACGAGCGGATCATAGTGGTCGAGATCATGGGGCGGCATGCCGGTTGGATCACCTGGGGCGCCGGCGTCGCGGGCGCCGCAAACATCACCCTCATCCCCGAGGTCGAGCCAGACCTCGACGAGATAACGAACCTCTTCAAGAAGCGCGCCGAGAACGGCGAGAGCTGGGGCATCGTCGCTGTCAGCGAGGGTGTAGCCCTGAGCGAGGACTACATTACCCAGAACGCCGAGACGGACGAGTTCGGTAACGTGCGCCTGGGCGGCATCGGCGAGACGCTCGCCGGGGAGATAAAGGAACGTACCGGCATAGACACCCGTCACGTCGTCCTCGGCCACCTCCAGCGCGGCGGCACCCCGACCGCCTACGACCGCATCCTCTCGACCCGTTACGGTCTCAGGGCCGCCGAGGCGGTAAAGAACGGCGAGTGGGGGCAGATGGTAGCACTCCGCGGCAACGAGATCGTCACCGTCTCTCTGAATGAGGCGACCGAGGAGACCAAGACCGTCTCCGACGACCTCTACAGCGACGCCGCCACCTTCTTCGGCTAGCCGCCATACATAGCGCTCCGCTTATAGGAATTACAGCCGACCTGGTCGCTACGATAATATCTTTGTCCTGCGGTGATCCATCATTGGATAAGAACCGCGGTTAGGCACGAGCATTCTAGCCCCGCAAAGACGGCTAAAGTATTTCTAAAGTAGAGCCGGCAATAGTAGCAAGAGACCACCGTCCAAAGGATGGCGGCTCGGGTGTGGGGCGCGGAAGGATCTCGCGACGAGGGTGGTGGTTGCTTGAAGAAGTCGTTTGCCGGTTAGCAACTCATGACCCGCTTGAAAGCTCTAAGGCTACCTCGGGGCTTACTCGCGCGGGTGCGTTGGAATCCTCCTGCTCGTCGGCATCCTTGTCGCCGCGAGCACCGTTTCCCATGTTCGCGGCGAATGAACATGGCCGCTCCGAATGGCACCCTTTACTCTTCAAAGAGATCGTCGGGGTCCTTGAGAGTAGCAGGAACGAAGCCGGAGCACTCATCCTGGAGATTACCGAAACCGTGATGATGGAGGGAGACGAATACCTGATCGACCAGCTCAGAGAGCTCAAGCCTCGGGCATCAAGCTCGCTATTGACGACTTCGGTAAAAGCTACTCTTGCCTTTTCTACCTCAGCCGCCTCCCGGTGGACTACCTGACGATAGACAGCTCGTACGTGGACTACCTCGGAGAGAGACCCGAGGCCCGCAAGCTCGTCGGCGGCATCATAAACTTCGCCTCTTCCCTCGACCTCCGCCTCATCGCCGAAGGTATAGAGACCGCCGAACAGCTCGAAGAGCTGAAAGAATTGGGCTGTGAGATCGGCCAGGGCTACTACTTCGCCCACTCGCTCCCCGCCAGGGACATCCCGCCACTGTTATAGCCATCGGCTCTCCCGGTTGGCGAGCATTATTAATCCATG
>JADDPM010000169.1 GCA_016781885.1 Rubrobacter sp. | reverse complement strand
GCGCCGCCCGCCTCGCGTCCTCCGCCGCAGACTCCGCCTGCGTCAGCGTGTCTCGCGCCCCCGCCAAAAACGCCCGCCCGGCCTCCGTCAGCTCGACCCTGCGCTTGGTCCGGTTCAGGAGCCGCACGCCCAGCTCCTCCTCCAGCCGGCCGATCTGCTGGCTCAGGGCCGGCTGAACTATGTGCATCCGCTCCGCCGCGCGCCCGAAGTGCAACTCCTCGGCGACCGCCACGAAGTACCTCATGTGCCGCAACTCTATGCCTACATTAATAACGAAATGTGATTTATAAAGCAACAATAATCTATTGGATTTTGTGACATAGGCTAGATACCATGGAGTCAGCAAGATCGATGGGCGTTTGACCATCGGCGAGCTACGGACAAGGAGGAAGACCATGACGGACACCAGGCGGAGACGATCGGCGGAGGACTACTACGCCGGTCTTCCCGAGTTCGACGTGGCGCCGCTGTGGAAGGATTTGGGGAACCTGCTAACCAGGGAGCCCAAGGTCAAGGCTGTGCCGCACCTCTGGCGCTACGAGGAGATAAGGCCGCAGCTAATGGAAGCCGGCGAGGTCGTCACGGCCGAGGAGGCCGAGCGGCGCGTTCTCATGCTTATGAACCCGGGCTTGCAGGACCGCCCGGCACCGACCCGGGCGGCTGCGACCAACATGCTCTACGCAGGGCTCCAGCTCGTGTTGCCCGGTGAGATCGCCGGCCCACACCGCCACACACCGGCGGCTCTGCGCTTTATAGTCGAAGGCTCCAGTGCGTATACCACGGTCCAGGGTGAGCGCACCCTTATGGAGTTCGGGGACATGGTTCTCACACCGAACTGGGCGATACACGACCACGGAAACGAGTCCGACGAGCCCATGATCTGGCTAGACGGGCTCGACATCCCGCTGGTGAACTCCCTGGAGGCGACCTTCTTCGAGGACTTTGGCGACGATCCACAGGAGTTGACCAAGCCTATAGACGCCTCGGCGCGCACACTCGCGGCCGGACGCCTCAATCCGCCCGAACAGAGAGAGTGGAATAAGCTCTACTCTCCTGTTGTCAACTATCCCTGGAAGCAGACCGAGCAGACCTTGAAGAATACGGCTCAGGACACCAAAGGCACCCCGACGGATGGCGTCATCTTCGAGTACACCAACCCCTACACCGGCGGCCCGGTGATGCCGACGATGTCCTGCTACATACAGCTTCTCGCACCAGGGATGCACACGGAGGCGCACCGGCACACCTCGAGCGCCGTCTACCACGTCGCACGTGGTTCGGGATATTCGATCATCGGCGGCCAGAAGATAGAGTGGGAGGAGAAGGACACCTTCGCCCTGCCCGGCTGGGCTGTGCACGAGCACGTGAACGGTTCGAGCAGCGATGAGGCGATCCTCTTCTCGTTCACCGACGAGCCTGTTCTACGCGCCTTAGGCCTCTACCGCGAGGCCGGGCGCGAGCGCCAGGGTTAGTAGCTTCGTGGCGACTTCGAACAAAGCAGGGTGCCGATGCGCCTGGTGACCCTCGACAGAGACGGGACGACCGCGGCCGCGGTCATCTCCGATGGGGGAGCCGCCGTTGCTAATGACGGCGGTTCCCCGGCCTACCCCGACGTCGGGGCGCTGCTGGCGGCCGGCGAGGAGGGGATGGAGAAGGCGCGAGAGGCGCTCTCTAGGGGAGCTGCCGAAGAGTACGAGGAGTCTGCGCTCCGCCGCCCCGTTCTGAACCCTGGCGCGGTGGTCTGCGTGGGTCTGAACTATAAGAGGCTCCGCCAATAGGCGAGTAGCGTATGTGTCAAGAAACGAGGGGAAGGCTGTCGAATCGCTCTGAGAGCTGCCAAGTATGAAAAGTTGCCAGCCTATTGGCGGAAGCTCTAAGACACACATCCTCGAAATGGGGCGGGAGTTACCTTCCAACCCGACGTACTTCTCCAAGCTACCCAGGGCGCTCACCGACCCGTTCGCCGAGATCCCGCTACCAGCCGCCTCAAGCCGCGTAGACTACGAGGGCGAGCTTGCGGTGGTTATAGGCCGGGGTGGGCGCGATATTGCGCCGGAGGATACGTGGGACGCCGTAGCCGGGCTCACCGTATTGAACGACATCAGCATGCGCGACTACCAGCGGCGCACTATCCAGTGGTTCGCGGGGAAGACGTGGGAGGCCTCGACGCCGGTCGGCCCTGCCGTAGTCACTCCGGACGAGCTCGACTACCCCGGAGCACTAGAACTGCTCGTCACGGTCAACGGCGAGGAACGCCAGCGCGCGCCGATAGCGGACCTCGTCTTCGACGTACCCGAGCTCGTCTCGGATCTCTCCAGGATCTTCACGCTTAGACCGGGAGACATAATCGCCACGGGGACGCCGGGCGGGGTCGGAGAGGCGATGGAGAGCTTTCTGGCCGACGGCGACGTCGTGGAGGTAACGATTACCGGGTTGGGCTCGATTCGCAACCGTTTTCGGGAGGTTAGATGATAATAGATCCGAAAGGGCTCGAACGCCGGGACCTGAACGCGCTCATGAACGGTCTCGTCTACCCGCGACCTATCGCCTGGGTCTCGACTGTGAGCGCTGACGGAGAGCGTAACCTGGCCCCGTTCTCCTTCTTCAACGCCTTCTCATTCCAGCCCCCGGTACTGGGCATCGGTCCCGGCAGCAGGCAGGGGGTCAACAAGGACTCCTTGCGGAACATAAAGGAGACCGGAGAGTTCGTAGTCAATACCGTCAACGAGGAGCTTGCTCGTACGGTGAACCTGACGAGCGCCGAGTTCGACCCGGAGGTGGACGAGTGGGAGGTGGCGGGGGCCGAGGGCTTGCCCTCCGAGACCGTTCGCCCCGAGCGCGTGGCGACCTCGCCAGCCTCCTTCGAGTGCAAGGTAAAGCAGATCGTGGAGCTCGGTACGGAGGAGAGGCCATCGAACTCGCTCGTGATCGGGAACGTAACCCGGATCCACGTCATAGACGAAGCCCTAGACGGTTACAATCCCCTTCCCGAAGTCCTGAACCTGGTGGGGAGGATGGGTGGACCCCTCTGGGTCACCACGAGGGACCGTTTTGCGCTTCCCAGGCCTGACTCCAGAGACCCGAACGAGGTACAACCGGAGGCTGCGCCGAAGTGAACCCTCCTCTGAATGCCCGCAGCTAAGTAGCATAAGCGTGAACAGGAGCAGTGATGGAGATGCTTGAAGGATTCACGCCTTGGCCCGAGGAAGAGGCGGAAAAGTATCGTCGCAAGGGCTACTGGCAGGGTAAAACGCTCGGCAACCTCATGAAGGGCTGGAGCGCTTCTTATGGGGAGTGGGAGGCGGTCGTCGGCGGGGACGAGCGTATCAGCTACCAACAGCTAGCGGAGCGGTCCGATCGGCTGGCGTGGCAACTCTTGCGCCTGAGGATAAGAAAGAACGACCGGGTTGTAGTCCAGATCCCGAACGTCCCGGAGTTCGTCTACCTGTGCTTCGCCCTGTTCAGGATCAGGGCGCTCCCAGTTCTCGCCCTACCGGCTCATCGGGAGCACGAGATCGGCTACTTGGTGAAGTTCTCAGAGGCGAGAGCCCTCGCCGTCACCTCAACCTTCAGGGGCTTCGACTACGAGGGGATGGCCGAGAATGTCAAAGCCGAGTCGCCGACCCTGGAGCACGTGCTAGTTGCCGATGGCTCCAAAGGCTTCACGACCTCGGGAGAACCGGTTGAGGAGCCGGACGATGCGTCGGGGATCGAGGAAGAACTCGACCGGCTCGCCCCGGATGCTTCTGAAGTCGCGCTCTTTCTGCTCTCCGGCGGCACTACGGGGCTGCCGAAGCTGATCCCACGCACCCACGACGACTACGCCTATAACGCCCGCGAGAGCGCCAACGTGTGCGGCCTCGGCCCCGAGACCCGCTACCTTGTGACGCTCCCGGTTTCGCACAACTTTCCACTAGCCTGCCCGGGTCTGCTCGGCACGTTTCATGTCGGCGGCACGGTAGTCATGACCCCTACGCCCGACCCTGAGACGGTGTTTCCCCTGATCGAGCGCGAG
>JADDPM010000063.1 GCA_016781885.1 Rubrobacter sp. | reverse complement strand
GGGCCGTCTCGGGGCGAACGCCATCCTCGGCGTCTCCCTTGCGGCGGCGAAGGCGGCGGCAGAGGCGGCAGCGCTCCCGCTCTTCCGCTACCTGGGCGGGCCCGGAGCCTATACGCTCCCGGTCCCGTGCGCGAACATCCTCAACGGCGGGGCCCACGCCGCAAACAACGTGGACTTCCAGGAGTTCATGGTGGTGCCGACCGGCTTCGAGAGCTTCGCCGAAGCCCTGCGCTGCGTCGCCGAGATCTACCACGACCTCAACAAGCTCCTCTCAGAGAAGAAGTTGGGCGGCGGGATCGGGGACGAGGGCGGTTTCGCGCCCGATCTCGACGACAACGGGGCGGCGCTCGCCCTGATGTCCCAGGCCGTCGAGAGGAGCGGGTACTCTTTGGGTGACCAGGTGGGGTTCGCCCTTGACCCGGCGGCCTCGGAGTTCTATGAGAACGGCAGGTACGAACTCTCGGGCGAGGGGAAGAGCCTCACCCGCGAGGAGATGGTGGATTACTACGTAAGGCTGTGCGATGAGTACCCGATCCTCTCCATCGAGGACGGTCTCGGGGAGGACGACTGGGAGGGTTGGTCGCTCATTACGCGGGAGCTCGGCGGGCGGGTGCAGCTCGTCGGAGACGATCTTTTCGTGACCAACCCGAAAATACTCGCGCGGGGTATAGGTGAGGTGGTGGGCAACTCCATACTCATAAAGGTCAACCAGATCGGGACCCTCACGGAGACCTTCGAGACGATGGATCTCGCGCACAAGTCCGGTTATACGACCATGATCAGCCACCGCAGCGGGGAGACCGAGGATGCGACAATCTCAGACCTCGCTGTCGCGGTGAACGCCGGGCAGATCAAGACGGGGGCGCCTGCTCGCGGCGAGCGCGTGGCGAAGTACAATCAGCTTCTCCGGATAGAGGACATTCTCGGAAGCACGGCCTACTACCCTGGCAGGGCCGCATTCAACCCGCGGAGGGGAAGGGCGTAAGGAGATGGAGCGCCGAACGAAGATAGTAGCGACTCTGGGCCCCGCGACCTCGACGGAGGAGGCGATCCAGGACATCGTTCGCTTCGGGGTGGACGTGACGCGTCTGAACTTCTCCCACGGCGATCACGAGGGGCACCTGAAGAACGCCCGTCTGGTGCGTGAGGCGGCGAAGTCCGCGGGGCGTAACGTCGCGGTGATGCAAGACATCCAGGGCCCGAAGATAAGGACCGGGGAGGTCGTCGGGGAGACGGAGTTGATCTCCGGCAATCGGGTGGCGATAGCGCCGGGGGACTTCCTGGGGGACGCGAGCCGGCTCTCCACACCTTACAAACAGATAGTCCAGGACGTCGAGCCCGGGCATCGTATCCTGATAGACGACGGCCTACTGGAGCTTCGGGTCGAGGAGGTGCGGGACGACGAGGTCGCCTGCGTGGTCGTGACGGGCGGCCCTATCTCCTCGCACAAGGGCCTGAACTTCCCGGACTCCTCACTCTCCATAAAGGGCCTCACACCGAAGGACCTCGAAGACTTGCGCTTCGGAGTCGAGGAGCTCATGCCGGACTGGGTAGCAGCCTCGTTCATCCGTTCGGGGGACGAGGTCCGCGAGCTCAAGGAGCGCATGAGGGAGTTCGGCGGGGGCATCCCGGTCATCTCCAAGATAGAGAAGCACGAGGCGATAGACGATATCGAGGACATCCTCAAGGCCTCCGACGGCATCATGGTGGCGCGCGGAGACCTGGCGGTCGAGCTCTCCGCCGAGAGGGTGCCGGTGGAACAGAAGCGTCTGGTGGCGCGGTGCCGGAGGCTGGGCAAGCCTATAATAGTGGCAACCCAGATGCTCGATAGCATGATTCGAAACCCCAGGGCGACCCGCGCCGAGGTCTCCGATGTGGCGAACGCCATCTTCGATAGAACCGACGCTGTGATGCTCTCGGGCGAGACGGCGATCGGTCGCTACCCTTTGCAGAGCGTGCGGGAGATGGACCGCATCTGCCGGGCCGCCGAGGGTGCCATCGACTACGGACGGGACATCGCCTCGTTGACCGGATGGGGCCGGGGAGACCGCTACGACGCCCTCACGCACGCCGCCTGCGAGCTCGCCGAGGATCTGGACCTGGAGGCGATCATCACCTCTACCCAGAGCGGCCTCTCATGTATAAGGGTCGCGCGTTTCAGGCCGCCGAACAAGATACTCGCCGTAAGCCCCGAGGAGACCACGGTGCGCATGCTCGCGATGGTCTGGGGGGTGAACGCAATAAGCGGTCAGCAGCGCGGCAACGTCGAGGAGCGCTACGACGAGGCGATACGATCCGCCCGGAGGTCCGGGCTCGTCAAGGAGGGCGACGAGGTCATCATCACCGGTGGCTCGATGAGCACCATGCCCGGCTCGACGAACATGCTCAAGCTGGACACGATAGGCGGGGAAGAGTAACCTGCCCGTGAACCTTACGAGGCCCGTCAAGGTGATCCTTTACGCGGCCTTCATCGGGCTCCTCCTTGCCTCCTACGTCTCCCCGCTTCAACAGATCCTCGAAGATCGGGCCCGTATCTCCACCCTGCATTCTGACCTGGCGACGCTCGAGAAGGAGAACGTCGCCAACGAGAGGCTAACAGAGGAGCTGCAAACCGAAGAAGGCGTCGAGCGAGCCGCCCGCGAGCGCTACGGCATGATAAAACCCGGTGAGAAGGTATACATAGTTGAGGAATAGCCGTCATCTTTCAGCTCTCAGGGAAAAATACAAGCAGCAATCGGTAGACGAGAATGTTGCCATCGCTCGAAGAGAACGTCTCGCGCTAGCTGCTTCGCCGCTCGACAAATAGTTGATGACTGACGGCTACAAAGACCACGAGGCCGTGGCGATACAGCTCGGCCGCGAGCCAAAAACTTTCCGCGTCGCCGCTCGTTGTCCCGCCGGACGCCCGGCCGTGATAGAGAACGAGCGCCGTCGGGAGATGCCCACCACGTTCTGGATCACCTGCCCCTCTCTACGGGCGGAGATCTCCCGCGTCGAGGCCGGAGGCGGAGTTCGCCAGGCCCAGGAAGAGGTCGGCGCCGAGGCCATAGACCAGACCCACGACGAACACCTGCGACGCTACAGTGCCCGGGTCGCCGGCGTTGGCAGCCCCGGCGGACGCATAAAGTGCCTTCATGCCTTCACCGCCCTCCACCTCTCCGGCGCCCTCCCCAACCGTATAGCCGAATGGACCCTCGCCCGCCTTGAAGGCCCCTACCCCGATCCCGCGCGCTGCCCCGAGTGCATGAGGCCCGCGGAGCAAACAGAGTAGTTGTTATACTCGTAGCCGAACCTGCGGGGGCGTAGCCCAATCGGCAGAGGCAGCGGACTTAAAATCCGTACAGTGTGGGTTCGAGTCCCACCGCCCCTACTAACAAAAAATACAGATTTGCAGGATAAATTTAACTAAAAAGGAACGGCCCCAGAAACTCGTCGGGGCCGTTTACTGCAACCGTACTGCAACCCGTCAAACCAGGGCGCGCTCCATCGCCACTGCCGTCTGATCTCCCATGCTTGGTAGCACGTGCGAGTAGGTGTCCAACGTGATCGAGATGGTCGTGTGCCCGAGAAGCTCCTGCACGAACTTAGGATGCACGCCCTCCAGGAGCAGGAGCGTCGCGCACGTGTGCCTGAGGTCGTGGAAGTGGGTCTCCTCGGGCAACTCCGCGCGCTTCAGGAGCCGCTTGAAGGAGCCCCCGGTCAGGGACCAGGCGCGCATGGGCTGGCCGCGCTCGCCCGGGAACACGAGGCCGTTGTCCCCCCAGAGGCTACCGAGCCGCAGGCGCTCCCCGTTCTGTGCCGCTTTGTGCCGTCGCAAGGTCTCCACGGCGGCCCCGGTGAGCCTGATGCTTCGCCCCCTGCCGTTCTTCGGCTGGTTGAAGACCGGCTCCTTCTTGACCCACGAAAGCGACCTGCGCACCGAGAGCTTCCCGGCCTCCAGGTCCACATCCTCCCACTTGAGCCCCAGGAGTTCTCCCTGCCTCAAGCCACAATGGATGGCCACGACGTAGATCGCCTCCAGCCTGTCGCCGGATTGCTGGCCGCCTCGAAGAGCGCCCTGGCCTGGGTACGGCTGAGAGTACGTATCTCCTTTCGGCGCCTTCACGAGGCACGCCACGTTGCGGGGCACCAGGCCGTCGGCCTTGGCTTGCTTGAGCGCCTTGAACAAGGTCCGATGCACTTAGTTGACCGTGCGTGCGCTGAGGTCCGCGTCGAGCTTCTCCCCGTAGAGCCCCCGCACGTGTCCTGGGGCGAGCTTGCCTAGTTTCAGCCGCCCTAAAGTTGGCTTGATGTGTAGCCGCGTCAGCTCCTCGTAGCGCCTCGTGGTGCTCTCCCACACCGATCCCTGTACGGAGTCCTTGAGCCAACGGTCCAGGTACTCCCCGACCGTGAGGTTCCCCGCGTCGAAGGCCAGCCCGCCCTCGCGGTCCGAGATCGCCTTCGCCAGCTTCCCCGCCACCTCCTTGCGGGTCTTCCCGTAGATCGTCTTCCTCTTGCTACCCTCCGCCGTGTGTACCACGTACTGCCCCATCCACCCGCCGTTCTCGCGGCGGCTTATGGTCCCTTCGCCGTTGCCGCGTTTACCCATCTTTTTGCCCTCTCCTCTCTTCCCATTCCCTGACAGTCGCCTCGTACCACACCGGCCCCATGACCAGCTTTCGGTTCGGCCTGGGGATGCGCCGCCAGTTGTGGCGCGAAAGGTACGCGAGCACCGTGTCCCTCTTGATCCCCAGTCGCTCGGCGAGCGCCGTCGCGTCCAATACCTCGTAGCCTTCTGGTACCTCGATCTTGTCTAGATCCGCCTCCTTGACCATGTCTCGCATCATACAGACATTATTGATCGCTATATGATACACGTCAATAAAATACTGACGCTGAGCTAGTCTCGCTCGACGCTACTGTAACGCTGATCTTCAAGCCGCTTCTCAAGCTCTCTGCGGCTGACCCGGATGCTGCGTCCGATCCTTACCGAAGGAATCTTCCCGTCGGTGACCAGCTCGTAGGCCCGGCTGCGTGCGATCCTCAACACCTCTGCCACCTCCGGTACCTTCAGATACTCGCGCTGCTCGTCCACCCGCACCTCCATGTATCGTTTGCGTCTGCGCCGATACTAGTGCGCCCGGCCCATCTTCAGTACCGGAATTCGAGGACTTTTCCAATTCCGGGTGTGCCTCGCATTGAGGTGGCAGCACCTATCACATTGCTTTCCTGCTTCGCCTTCCGGCCCGCAGAAACGCACCAGAGGAAGACGCCGCCCTCGGAGCCGGAACCTCGGCCCCGGCGAGGAGCTCCCCCAGACTCTCTATGCGGCTTACCAGAAACGAGAACCCGCGCCGGATGTCCTGCTCTACGATACCCTCCAGCAAGAACGCCCCTTCGCGATGCAAGAGGTACCCGCAACTGGCGTAGACGCGCTCGAAGATCGTCGCCTGCAACAGCCCCCACTCGTCCTCGATCATCAGGAAGTACACCGGCCTGCCGCTCTTCGTCGGAGGCCTCTGCAGCGACTCCAACAGCCCGGCCGCCCGGACCTCCGTGCCGTGAGGAAGATCGAGGATCTCCCGGCTCGGCGTGATCCGCAGCTCCTTTAGCGCCTCCCGGTAGGGGCTCAGGGGATGACGGAAGACGTTCAGGGAGAGTGCTTCCCACTCCATGCGCTCCCTCCGCACGGCCGTCGGCGGCAGGTAGGAGGTCCAGTCCCCGAGGTTCAGCCGCTGCTCCCACCAGCTCGCCGGGTGGGGGAGGGGCAACTCTTTCTGCCGGGACGAACGTCTTTTCTGCGGAAGATCTCGCGCGGCGGCCAGGAGCTCTTCGCGGCTGCCAGACGTAGCGAGTCTGTCCAGGAACCCGCCTTCGATGAGGCTTTCTAGCCCGTCCCTCTCCGCCGCGGTCCTCGCGTAGAGGTCCGCTACCGATGCAAATGATCTCTTGCGCCGCTCTGCGAGCACGGACTCCAACGCAGCCTTCGAGAGGTGTTTCGCGTATCCCAGGCCCACCCGTATCGCCGTTCCGTCCTCCTCCACGGCGAAATCCTTCCCGGAAAGGTGTATGTCCGGCGGCAGTATCCTGATGCCCTCCCTGCGGGCCTCGTTCACCAACGCGCGCGGCGAGTAGAAGCCCATCGGCTGCGCGTTCAACAGGCCGCAGAAGAACTCCGCCGGGAAGTGGCGCTTCATGTAGGCGCTCGCGTAGGAGAGCTCCGCGAAAGAGGCGGCGTGCGCCGCACTGAAGCCGTAGACGGAGAAGCCCTCCATCCAGGAGAGGACCTTCTCTGCTGTCTCTTCGGGTACGCCCCGCTCTTTTGCCCGGCGCACGAACTCCTCCCGCACCCGGTCCATGGCGCCGGGGCCGCGATCCGAGGTCATGGCCCGACGGATCTCATCACCCTCCGCCAGCGTAAAGCCCGCGACCCTGTGCGAGACCGCCAGCACCTGCTCCTGGAAGACCAGCACACCATACGTCGGTCTAAGCACCTTCTCCAACTCCGGTAGGGGGACAGTGTACGGCTCGCGCCCGTTGCGACGCAGGACGAACGGTGTAACCAGGTCTCCCCTGACAGGCCCCGGCCTGAAAAGGCTGATCTGGGCCACCAGGTCCCGGAACCGCCGCGGCCCCAGCCTCCGTGAGAGGTTCATCTGTCCCGGGCTCTCCAACTGGAACATCCCCGCGTTCCTCCCGGTTCTTATGAGCGCGTAGGTCTCCCGATCCTCATGAGGAAGATCGTAAGGATCCACTTTTCTCCCCAGCCTCCGCGACGCCAGCACCCCGGCCTCGTGCAGAGCAGTGTGCATCCTGATGCCGAGCAGGTCCAGCTTCGGCAGCCCTACATACTCCAGGTCGTCCTTGTCGTATTGGCATCTCAGCAGCCCCTCCATCCCCGAAGGCTCCAGCGGCACCAGCTCCGAGAGGTGATACTTCGCTGTCCCGAACACCATCCCTCCGGAGTGCGTCCCTGCCTCCCGTATGCGCCCAACGAGCCCCGCCGAGAGCTCCAGAAGGAGCCTGTGCCGGGACGTGTCCTGCAGCGGATGCCTCCTCATCGCCGGCTCCGCCAGCACCTCCTCCCAGCCCGAGAGACCTGCATAGACGCGATTGCGGTCCCGAAAGCGCGTCGGCACGTGCCTGCTGAGCTCGTTTATCTCCCTCAGAGAGTGCCCGAGCGCCCTCGCCACGACCCTCACCGCTCCCCTGAGAGACATCGTCTGCACCGTGGCGGCCTCGGCGACGCCGTGTTTCCTGTAGCGCCGGACCATCTCGAAGCGCACCTCGTCTCGCCGCTTCGAGCAGAAGTCCAGGTCTATGTCCGGCGGGTCTTCCCGCCCCTCGTGCAAAAAGCGCTCGAAGAGCAGCCTGTTCGAGAACGGCTCCGGGCTCGTCAGCCCCAGGCAATAGGCGACCATAGAGTTCGCCGCGCTACCTCGACCCGTCACGGGTATGCCTTTCTGCCTGGCGATCCCCGCCGCCTCGTGGGCGATAAGGAAGTACGGCGCGAACCCCAAAGCGTTTATGCATGACAACTCTCGCCGTAGCCTCCCGATCACACGGCGCTTCATATCCGCCCCCGCCTCCCCGTAGCGCCTCCGCGCGCCCTCGCAGACCAGCCTCCGCAGCTCCCTCTCCGCGCTCTTCTCGCGGCCAATACGCGCCGCCGGCATGTGGATCTCCCCCGACAACCTCACCGCCACCGCGCACCGCTCCACGATGGCCGCTCCGCTCCGCAGAGCCTCCGGATAGTCCGCGAACAGCCGCCGCATTCTCTCCTCGGCTCTCAGATACAGACGGTCCGTCGGCCTGTACCCAGGACCGGGCAGCGCCGTCAGGGCCGCGGCAGCAACCAGTACCTCGTGTAACTTGTGATCCTCGGGAGCGACGTAAGCCACCTCGTTCGTAGCAACCACGGGCACCCCGTTCTCCCTCGCGAAGCCCGCCACCCGCCGCACCCTGCGCCGGCTCCCCGCTGTCCCATCGTCCGTCAGCTCCACGAACAGCCGTCCCTCGAAGGCCTCCCTCAGAGCCAACAGCGTCTTCTTCGCCTTCTCCCGATGCTCGTCCAGTAAGAGCCGTGGTAGAAGCCCGAACGGCACAGCGCCTGTCAGGCATACGAGTCCTTCGCTATGCTGTAGCACCATCTCCAGCGGACACCGCGGCCTGCGCCGGTCTTCCGAGGCGGTCCGGTACTCTGTAATGAGCTTGCACAGAGAACGGTAACCTTCTATGTTCTCCGCAATCAGGGCCAGATGTCCGCTGACCGTCGAGATCTCCGCGCCGATGATGGGGGAGATCTCAAACTCCTTAGAGGCCTTTAAAAATCTCGGTATTCCGTACATCCCGTCCCGGTCAGTCAGCGCTAGAGAGCCCATCTTCATCTTCGCTGCTGCCTCCACAAGCCCCTCCGGTGTCGCTGCCCCGTATCCGTAAGAGAATCCGCTCCTCACATGCAGGTGCGAGAACCTCGCGTTCAATCGACCACCCCTACGAGAAACCACCCGGACCGCTCCCGTGCTAGGTCCACCACCGCTCCATCAGAGAGGAGCACCCTGAAGACGACCCTGTCTATTGCCTCCTCCTCGTCCCACCACGCCCGGACCTCCCGCCAGCGGGCGAAGATCTTCACTATTCGCCTCTTGCGGAAGCACCTCCGCTGGCCAGAAGCCCAAACGATCTGCACCCGCCCGCACCGGTTCTCGATCTCAACCGAATCCTGCCGGGCATGGACGGCCTGGCCGCCACTCCCCTCCAATTCCGATGCTCGTGAAAGCCACGGTGCCCGCAGCAGGTGCTTAGCTACCGCCCGTTTCGAGGCCGCAGTCGGGAACAGTGGTTCCTCAAAGCCCTCTGGATGCAAAGGGTAGCCGTGTATCTCAGAGACGCTAGTTTTCTTCAAATGCTCCCCTTCCCTTTATGAGAAGCTCGCCTTCCCGGTAAAGGAAGGGGTGGGGAAGCCTGCGCACCCGGATATAATCCGAAGTACGGGCGTCCTCATCCTCCGCTAACCCTTCCTAGACCGCTACTGGTTGGCCGCCGGTCGGTCTAAGAGGCCCGGGGTGGGGGCGCTCCTCTTTCTCTACCTTCTGGTTTTGCTCTTTTTCACTATAAACCAAACAATTGTTTGATGTCTAGAGCAAAGTACGCTAGGGTTCCCTTTAAACCTGCCCCGAGGAGGAGATCGTGGTAGAGCAATTACACCCGAAGAGGTTAGAAATACTCAAACTGTTGGCCCGGCGGACGGGGACGGCGGGCAGAGCGCCGAGCATCCGTGAGGTCGCTGAAGCCGTAGACTTGAGGAGCTCCCAGACTGTTCACTACCATCTGAACAAGCTCGAGGTGGCGGGATACCTGGAGCGGCTGAACGACAAACCCCGGACGCCCAGGCTCACGGCCAAAGGTTGGGAGGCCATCAGTGGATTCCCCTTGCTGGGTCGGATCGCTGCAGGTAGGGGCTTGGAGGCCGTGGCAGTAGGCGACGAGGCGTACTCTCTAGCCGCCGAACTCCTCTCATCGCGCTCGGGGAGAGGCCGCTACCTCCTACGGGTCGTTGGTCAGAGCATGATCGGGGCACACATAGACGACGGCGACCTCCTCGTCGTCGAGGAGGACGAGGACCCGCCCGACGGCGCGGTAGTGGTGGCGCTCCTCAGGAATGGCGAAGAGGTTACGGTCAAAAGACTCTACCGCGAGTACGGCTTGTTGAGGCTTCGTCTGGAGAACGGCGACCATGAGGACCTCGTAGCGCCCGCTGAGGACGTTGTCATCCAGGGGCGGGTTGTATATGTGATCCACCCGCCAAGGAGAAGACGTTGACCGAAAACAAGGGTGGTCTCAACCGGTCAACGCACCACCCTTTGATTATGGTAGCTCGCCCGGCGCGTTCATTCGCTCGCCGGGGCGCTAGCTCGTCGCTGCACCTCTCGATAGACTATGGTGCGTGACACATTGAAGAGTTCAGCCAGCTGCGAGGTGTGGATGGCAGATACTGTGGGGTTGGCTACCCCGAGGAGGAGCCTTATGTGGGCGGTCCTCCCATCGCGTGAGGGAGGCGAATGATGGATCCCGAACCCGGCGGGATGACACTGAGTGAAGAAGACCGCCGCCTTGTCGGACTTTGGGCCGCCGATTGTGCCGAGCGGGTGTTGCCGCTCTTTGAGGCAGAGGCTCCCTCCGACGCCCGTCCGCGCAAGGCAATCGAGGGCACCCGGGCCTTCGCGCTCGGGGGCAAGCGGACAGGGCAACTGCGCTCTCTTGGCTGGGTGACTCACGCAGCCGCGCGCGAGGTCGGCGATCCGGTTGCCACAGCCGCCGCTCGCGCCGCGGCCTACGCAGTGGCGACTTCCTACATGCACGCATTGGCGACCTCTCACCAGGCGAAACACGCCCTTGGGCCTGCGATATATCAGGCGCAGGCCCGCGAGTTCGCGGCGGGCGACGACCCCGACATCGGTGACGAGGAGATCCGATGGGCGATCGAGCACGCATCGCCTGCAGTTCGCGAGGTTGTGCGGCGGATGCCGGTTCACAGCCCTGGTCGCAGTCGGCTGGGCGCGCTCCTTCACCAGCTCGACGCAGGCCTTCGCCGCTGACCAGCGCCAACGAGCAGCTACGCGAGCAGTACACCATCGACCAGCCGGCCGAGATTAGGACGTCATCGCCAGAGTCGCGGCGCAACTCAGCGACGCACGATAGCCGATCCGCTTACGGGACGTATCCCGCTTGGGCGAGTGGCCGGAATAACTCGGCTGCGGTGGACCAGCCGAGCACCCGGCGCGGCCGGCTGTTGATCCGTGTGGCGATGTCTTCGAGGTCGCGAAGGACAGGGCGCGCAGGTCTGCGCCCTTGCTGAGGTACCGGCGCAGCAGCCGGTTCGTGTTCTCGTTGCTGCCGCGCTGCAAAGGCTGCGCGGGTCGCAGAAGTACACGTCGATCCCCAGTTGGGAGGCGAGCTCTTGGTGCTCGGCCATCTCCCGGCCGCGGTCCCACGTGAGCGAGAGGCGCATCGACGCTGGCAACTGGGCCAGATCGTGGGCGATCGCGTGCCGCACTGCGTCCGCTTTGTACCCGTGCGGGAGCGGCAGGATCCGCACGTAGCGGGTGCTGCGCTCGACGAGTGTCGCGACCGTGGACGGGCGCTTGCCCATCATAAGGTCACCTTCCCAATGTCCGATCTCCGCCCGCTCGGTCACGGCAGCGGGCCGGTCATGGATCGAGACCATATTCCGGAGCGACCTATCTGCTGCGCGATCGCGCGGGCGGACAGCCCCGCCGCGATCCCGCGCGAGATCTCCTCGCGCTCTCTCACGGTCAGGTACCGCGCGCTCCGGTGCCGCGGAACGGGCTTTACGCCGCCGTGCTTTGCGAGGAAGGCCCTCACCGTTGACGGGCTGGTGCTACCCGGACAAGACGGTAGTCTAAAATACGTCCTCGTTGTGCACGGTGAAAGGAGAGGT
The DNA here is from genome assembly GCA_016781885.1 of Rubrobacter sp. Classification (GTDB taxonomy): domain Bacteria; phylum Actinomycetota; class Rubrobacteria; order Rubrobacterales; family Rubrobacteraceae; genus Rubrobacter_F. The sequence continues at coordinate 1,163 of JADDPM010000063.1, read as the reverse complement.
ATGGGGAATATGCAGGCTGTAGTTGTAGACCCGGAGGCTCCAGCCTGCTTGAGGCTCGGCGAGGTTAAAATGCCTGACCCCGTGCCGTCAGAAGTGCTTGTACGCGTCTCGGCGATTTCGCTGAACCGGGGCGAGGTGCGCCGCTCACAGGGAGCAGAAGAGGGCTTTCGTCCTGGGTGGGACCTCGCCGGGACAGTCGAGCGGGCCGCCGCAGACGGGACCGGACCAGGGGAGGGCGTGCGGGTAGTCGGGCTGCTTTCCTCGGGGGCATGGGCCGAGCGCGTGGCGGTGTCGACGGACTCGCTCGCCGGGCTTCCGGAAAATGTCTCCTTCGAGCAGGCGGCGACGCTGCCGGTTGCAGGCCTGACGGCATTGTACATGCTCGAGAAAGGTGGAGGGCTAGTCGGCAAGAGCGTGCTCATCACTGGCGCGTCAGGTGGGGTGGGGCTCTTCGCTTTGAAGCTTGCCCGCATCGCTGGGGCGCGGGTCGTGGCGCTGGTGCGCCGAAAAGAGCACGCTGGGCTAGTTGAGGAGGCTGGAGCACACGAAGTTGCTGTAGGGGAAGGTGCTAGAACGGCAAGCGGGTTAGGACCGTTTGACTTGATCCTGGAATCGGTAGGCGGGGTGGTCCTAGGCGAGGCTCTGGAGATACTCGCACCGGGTGGGACGTGCGTAGCCTTCGGGGTATCGGGTGGGGTGGAGGCAACGTTTGATGTACAGAGCTTCTACCTTACCGGTGGGGCAAGTCTGTATGGCTTCGCCCTCTTCCACGAAGTCATCGCGAGGCCTGCTCGCGAAGGGCTGGGACGATTGGCGAGGTTGGTAGCGAAAGGGCAGTTGCATCCACATATAAGTGTAGAAGGCTCTTGGGGGGAGATCGGTAATGTGGCGCAGAGTCTGCTCGATCGCGGCTATCAGGGTAAGGCCGTGCTACGCGTCGAAGAGTAGATACCGGGTTTGGTGATCCAGGTCGACGATACTTACGCGTTTTGCGCTAAGTACGCGCCCTCCTGAGGCACACTCGGGCTTTGCTAAGGCCATATGCCAACCGCTCGGCCCGGCTGTGCGATCCATCTCCTGCTACTCTTGGCCCTCTCTTTGATGGGTACGTTAGAGCCGCCGCTCTTAGCAAGACAGCCCGTTGAAAAACACCCTTCGAATCG
>JADDPM010000338.1 GCA_016781885.1 Rubrobacter sp. | reverse complement strand
CTGCGGCCCTTGTCACCCGCCCACTCCTGGGGCAGGTAGAGGGCTCGATCGATGAATGCAGCTCCCTTATTCGATGCATATGCCAGGAACACTCCTACCTGCGAGTTCGCCGTATCTCCAAGAGTGCCTGTGTACTGGGAAGCGACCCCAGCCGATTTGTCGCCCTTCTTGGGAAAGCTCGTCTCATCGATGATGAGCACTCCGCTTCCCTCATCACCAAGATGCTCCACGACGTAGTCGCGCAAGTCATCGCGCACGCCTTCAGCATCCCACCTCGCCGAGTTGAGGAGTCGCTGGACACCTTGAGGGTTCACCTCCCCGATCGCCTCGGCTAGCTGCCATCCATTCTTACGCTCCACCCGCTGAAGCAGCCCCGACAGATAGCGAAAGGCCCGCCCCCGCGCTTCCGAGCGGGCGAAACGGTAGGCGATCCGCCCGTGCAACTCCCCCAGTGCCGATGACCAACCGGCGACAGTGGCTGGCTCCGCAATGCCTGCCTGCGCTACCATCCCTCTCCCCTCCTTCCTCAATAGGAACTGTAGCTTACCACTTAGCTAAGTGATGCTGTAGGGATGTGTGGACCATGTTACTGCGAGGTATGGTGATGCAAAGGTTCAAATCAGCCGGGCACGCACAACGAATCCTATCTACCTCTGGCCCCATCCGTGAACACTTCTGTCCCCGTCGGCATCTGCTCAAGGCGGGGGAATACCGCGCCCAACGTCAGCGACGATTCCAGGTGTGGGATGAGGTAACAGGGGTAGGAGCGGCGGCGTAAACGCGGAACATATGAGGAGAGCCTCCGTCTGTGATGCCTCCTGCGGAGCCGGACGCACAACTTTGTTGCTCAAGTTGACAATACCTTTCCTACGAAAATCCTACGAAAATC
>JADDPM010000337.1 GCA_016781885.1 Rubrobacter sp. | reverse complement strand
GCGAAGAGCACGGCGCCGGCGGCTATACGAACCGGGGTCTGCACGAGGTCCAGCACCGTGTCGAGCGCCGGGATCTTGTCCAGGCCGCTCTCCACGAAGGCGAGCACCAGCAGGGCGGCTATGACGAGGCCGCTTCCCAGCATGTCGAAGGGGGCCGGCAGCTCGAAGAGCCCCAGCCGGGCAAAGATGCCGACGAGCGCGAGCGGCAGGTAGGCCCTCACCCCCGCCACTGAGGAGAGCCCGACGCCGCTGCCGATCGAGAGTAAAGTTTCCATCTGAGCGATTATATCTTAGAGCGTTTCCGCCCCGGTTCAACTCCGGCACCCCGCTAGGCTATACTCTCCGTTCACGGCCTCGCGCCCCAGAGAATCAGTAAGCAGTCCGGAGGGTCCATGTCGCAAACCGTCACGATGGAGAAGATAGTCGCGTTCTGCAAGCGCCGGGGCTTCGTGTTTCAGAGCTCCGAGATCTACGGCGGCATCCGCTCCTCCTACGATTACGGCCCGCTCGGCGTCGAGATGAAGCGGAACGTCAAGGAGGAGTGGTGGCGGCGGATGGTCCACGTCCGCGACGACGTAGTGGGCATCGACGCCGCCATCATCATGCACCCGAGGGTGTGGGAAGCCTCCGGGCACGTCGGCACCTTCAACGACATGCTCGTCGAGAGCCGCACGAGCGGGCGCCGCTACCGGGCGGACCACCTGATCGAGGCCGCAACCGACATCGACGCCGAGGGCCTCAGTGCCGAGGAGATGACGAAGATCATAGCGGAGGACGACCGCGTAAAGGACCCGGTGGACGGCGGCCGCGACTTCGCCCCGGTTCGCCCCTTTAACCTGATGTTCGAGACGTACACGGGGCCTGTGAAGTCGCCGGAGAACGTCGCTTACCTGAGGCCCGAGACGGCGCAGGGCATCTTCGTGAACTTCAAGAACGTGCTGCAGACGAGCCGGGTGAAGGTGCCGTTCGGCATAGCCCAGATCGGGAAGTCTTTCCGCAACGAGATCACGCCGGGCAACTTCATCTTCCGCACGCGCGAGTTCGAGCAGATGGAGATGGAGTTCTTCGTCGAGCCCGGCACCGACGAGGAGTGGCACGAG
>JADDPM010000009.1 GCA_016781885.1 Rubrobacter sp. | reverse complement strand
TACGGCAGCCTGAGAGCATCCCTGACGGTCTCGACGATGGTTGGCAGCACGTCTTGGGGAGCGAGCGTCGCTTCGAGCCGCCGGCCCAGGCGCGAGACTACGGCATAAGGTTCGTCGCGCTCGCCGTACATCAGGCGGTTCACGCCGCGCTGGAGCCAGTTGCGTAAGGGAGCAAAGAGAATTGCAACTACGCCGGTGGCGACAAGCGAGACGAACAGATTGTCGCCCATTCGCAGCAGCGTGCCGAGGTAGCCCACAACGAGGATGTAGACGCCAACGACGCACACGGTCAATGCACCGTAGACCAGCGTGCGGTTTATGATGAAGTCTACGTCCCACAACCGGTAGCGTAGAATCGCGACGGCGATGGAGACAGGGATGAGAAGAAATGCGAGGGTAAAGACAGAAGGAAACAATAGCTTAGAGAGCAAGCCCGACGGCCTGGGCTCTGGGAAGACAATACTGAGCAAGGCTATTCCGAGAGCTACCCCAAGGGCCGCGACGATACCGAACACTACCCACTTGATCTGCTGGCGCTGGATCGGATCCGCCCTGCGCCGATACCGGTAGACGAGCGCGCCCAGACTGGCGCCAGCCGCGCCCATGAATCCCAGCGTATTGAGCAGGGAGAGCCACGGGTTCGAGAGCGAATCGGGAAAGAAGACGCCCTGACCGGCTACGGCGATCCACACAACCGCAGCCCAGCGTGTCCAGCGGGGCACGAACCGACCATGGGGAAAAAGATTGATGAACAGTGCAATAGAGGCGAAACCGAGAAATCCCAAACCTTGAGACAACCAAGACAAAATGGGATGGGCCACCGCCACGGTCTGAGGAGCTTGCGGCATGGTGGTACCGAAGAGAACGAGCGCGAACGCGACGAACAGCGCCATCCGATCCTGCGTCCGCCACACGATTACGGCAGCGAGCACAAGGCATACGCCAGCAAAAATAATGGCGAGAGCAACCAAGTACCCGGCATAGAAGTCGAGGGGGAGACCGAACCCCTCAATCGCTTGCAAGTTCTCTGGAGTTAGTTGGGAGTCGGCGCAGGTGCTCCCAGTACACACCGTCTGGAGTCGGTCATAGTACGCCGAAAGACTGACGCCAAAGATCACGATGGCTACGATGGCTACCACAGCCCACGCTGCTCGCGCGAGAGTGAGCCAGCGGCGGGACCCTATCCGGGCCGGGCGCGCTTCCTCTTCGCGGCTTGGGCTCGCCTCGGGACTCGCAGCGTTACCGGTGGAGGTCCAACCGGGTATCTGTGGCAGATTCATATGGGGCTCCTGGCGTCTTCTCGCTGAGCTCGTTGGGCGCAGCGTTCGCAGCTAATTCTAGATGGCCGGCCACGGGAAGACCATAATTCGCGCCTCCCTGTCCCTGCCGAAGATCGGTCCTCACCTTGTGGCTCACCGGGTGAGGAAGCGCCCGCCGCCAGGCTGCGACCCGACGGCAGGCGTTCTGCTCGCATTTGTCCTAAGACACCTGCTGCGCCGGCTCGTGGCGTCGCGCTACCGGCGCTGTGTCGCGCGTCAGCGTATAGCCACACGACGCAAAAGCCAGAAAGATCGGCACCGAGAAGAGGTGTGAGATGACTGGTACCGCAGAGGCGACCGGTATGAAGAGCACACCGGCGATGAACAGCAGCCCTATCCAGCGGGGCAGGACCTTTGCCCTCATGATGCTGATGCCGAGCAAGAGCAAACCGATCAGAATCATCGGGAATATAAGCATCATGAACCCGGGGTCCGGTAGCCCGGACTCGATCAGCGCGCGTCCTTCCGATGTTGCGGCAATCTTCGGCATGATGAAGGCAAAATTCGCCGTCATAACGACATCGGCGAAAAGCAACCCGACGAAGGTCATAACGAAGCCGATCAAGCCGAGGACACCGGCCCGTTCGGCCTGGCGAGCATACAACCCCGGCAGACCGACGATCACGAGCAGCGCCCCAACCATGAGCAGCCTGACGAACATGACGGACGGCGGGTTCGTGAGGTCGGCGAGCTCGCTCGCCTGCCGAACCGCGTTGTGTCCCACGACCGCGACGATGGCGAGTATAGCGCCTAAAAGCAGGGCCAACCCGCTCAACCGAAATAGTGTTCTTGACGACATCCGTCTACCTCCTTTGCAGAGATCCTCTGCTCTAGCTTTCGCTCGGGCACCGTGCCCGAATCATCTGCAAGCACTGTACGCGGGCGACCTTCCTGGGAGGTAGGGGACGGTTTCCCGACTTGACCGGGCAATTTTTCCCGGGAATACCGGTCTAATGAGACGTGTTTCTGTCGTGCCCCAAGCCAGCCTCTCGGGCACGGATAATGGCCTGCGCCCGGTCTGCAACCTGTAGCTTGGTGAGGATGTTGGAGACGTAGTTGCGCACCGTTTTGGGGCTGAGATATAGGCGGTCGGCGATGGCGGTGTTGGTGTAGCCCCGGGCGATCAGGGTCAGGATGTCATGCTCCCGCTCGGTGAGCTCTGGGAAGGGTCGGGATGATTCTGCTCCAATCTTCTTTTGAGGTGTGGCGAAGTGTTGCATCAGTGCCGCGCGGACCGTGGGGCTGAAGATCCCCTCCCCTTTAGCAACCGCGCGGATGGCTCGTAACGTCTCAACCCCGTCGGCGCCCTTGAGCACGTAACCACGGGCCCCGGCGCGCATCGCGGCGAAGATGGAATCGTCATCCTCGAACATGGTGAGCACCAGGACGCCTACCTGCGGGTTGGCTTCGAGGATCTGCCGCGTAGCCTCTATGCCGTTCACCTCCGGTATGTTTATATCCATCAGAACCACGTCGGGTCGAAGTTCTGCGGTCAGAGCGATCGCTTCCTTCCCGTCGGTGGCTTCGCCGATAAGCTCGGTATCTGGCTCCGCTCCGAGTATGGCGCGCATCCCATAGCGGAAGACCGGGTGATCGTCGACGACGAGGACCCGAATGGAATCCATTATCCCTCCTCCGGCAACGGCAGCCTGGCGCTTACAACGGTGCCTCCCTCGGGGAGCGTCTCGACCGTAAGGCTCCCGCCGAGTTCCTCCGCCCGCTCGCGCATCGACGTCAGGCCCACGCCAGATCCCCGGTTCTCCCCTATGCCCCCCTTCCCGGCGAGCGATACCCCGGCGGAGGTCGCGGGCGTGACCGGCGACGGACGGCCGGACCCCACAGCCGGCGGCGAGCCCTCCGAGGACGCGCCGGAGACTGAGGTCGCCGGGGGTGTAAAGGTCACTCTCGACGGCGAGGAGGCGACGCTCCGGCACGGATCGGCAGTGATAGCCTCGATCACGAGCTGCACCAACACCTCGAACCCGTCGGTGATGATAGGAGCCGGCCTGCTCGCCAAGAAGGCGGTCGAGAGGGGGCTCAACGTAGAGCCACACGTGAAGACGAGCCTTGCGCCGGGCTCGAAGGTCGTCACGGAGTACCTGCAGACCTCGGACCTGTTGCCGTACCTGGAGCAACTCAAGTTCAACGTCGTCGGCTACGGGTGCGCGACGTGTATCGGCAACTCGGGGCCGCTGCACGAGGAGGTCAGCAAGGCCGTCGATGAGAACGACCTCCTCGTCGCCGCGGTCCTCTCGGGGAACCGCAACTTCGAGGGGCGAATCAACCCCGACGTCCGCGCCAACTACCTCGCCTCCCCGCCGCTCGTCGTCGCATACGCCCTGGCTGGTACGGTTGACATGGACCTGGCCAACGATCCCCTGGGTGAGGACGAGAGCGGGAACCCCGTCTACCTCAAGGATATCTGGCCGTCGCAGGAGGAGGTCGCGCGGGAGGTGGAGTCGGCACTCGACGCGAGCCTCTACAAGAAGCAGTACGCGAACGTGTACACCGGCAACGAGCAGTGGAACGAGGTGGAGACGTCCTCTGGGGACCTCTACGCCTGGGACCCGGACTCTACGTACATCCAGGAGCCCTCGTTCTTCCAGAACCTCTCTCCCGAACCCGAGGGGTTGAAGGATATAGAGGGCGCGCGCGTCCTCGTCAAGGTCGGCGACTCGGTGACGACCGACCACATCTCTCCTGCCGGTGCCATCCCCTCGAAGAGCCCCGCCGGGGAGTACCTTATCTCGAAGGGTGTCGAGCCGAGGCAGTTCAACTCTTACGGCTCGCGGCGCGGCAACCACGAGGTCATGGTGCGCGGGACATTCGCCAACATCCGGCTGCGCAACCAGCTCGCGGGTGGTAAGGAGGGTGGCTACACGGTCCACTTCCCGGACGGGGAGGAGATCACGATCTACGACGCCGCGATGCGCTACCAGAATGAAGGCGTCCCGCTCGTCGTGCTCGCCGGTAAGGAGTACGGCACCGGCTCCTCGCGCGACTGGGCGGCCAAGGGCTCGTTCCTGCTCGGTATAAAAGCGGTAATATCTGAGAGCTTCGAGCGCATTCACCGCTCCAACCTGATCGGGATGGGCGTCCTGCCCCTACAGTTCGTAAACGGCGAGAACGCCGACTCGTTGGGCCTCACCGGACACGAGACCTACGACATCGTGGGCCTCTCCGACATCTCGCCCGGCGCGACGCTCACCGTAAAGGCCACTGACGACGACGGCGAGGCGAAGGAGTTCGAGGTCCTGGCGAGAGTGGACTCGCCGGTCGAGGTCGAGTACCTCAACAACGGCGGCATCCTGCAGACGGTACTGCGCCATCTCCTCAAGGAGAACACCTAGAGAGCAGCGACCCGGAGAGGAGTGGAGCCTATGCCCGAGAAGGTCCTCGTTACGCGTGAGATCCCCGAGGCCGGGCTTCGCCCCCTCGAAGGCTTCAACGTGACTGTCCTATCAGAGAGACCCCCGGAGCGCGGCGAGTTGCTGGAGGCCGTCTGGGGCTCGTCCGGCCTCCTCGTGACCCCCACCGAGCAGGTAGACGCCGAGCTCATGAACGCGGCGGGCGAGGACTTGAAGGTCGTCGCCAACATGGCTGTCGGCTACGACAACGTAAACCTGGAGGCGGCGCGGGAGGCTAGCTGGCGTTGGGTTAGGCCGAGGCGTTGACGGGCGGGCCTGAGGCCGGGCAATGGTATCCCCCTGTTGCTGCTTGGCGTTTCGGTTTGCTCCTGTCTCTGGTCGTCTGCATTACTCACGGCGGTACCTCCTAGTCTTTTCGGGGTTTCCTTACACTAACGAGGCGTGAAAGCAGTTCGAAGGGGCTTCGCTTATTATGCCTGGTATGCATGTGTACGCTGGGGATTCAATGGGCGGTGCTCAAAGCCGTTCTGAGCGCTTGTAGAACTTCGAGGGCCGAGGGGACGCTATCGATGGATCTGCGGCTTCAAAGGCCTTTTAGGAGGCTTAGAAGGGGCGATATGCTCTGGCCGCTTATGGCTTTCCGATTCGAAAGGGGGTGCGTTGCTCACCTACCGATACAAAGGAAAGCCCGCAAAATACCGCCCGCATTGACCGCACTTCTGCTCGCGCTTGGATTTTATTTTAGGGTCACGGACACCTAAAGGTTTAGCGCAACGAAGCGATCGGAGGACCACCTCTATAATCTACCGATCTCCGCGCGACCGGATCCAAAGAGTCGTACTCGCCCACGGGATCTATTTGGCGTTGTTCCGGGAGTATAATTACTATGACGGTCCGCCGAGTCGTGGAGGTTTTATGGGCACTGTCTTGTTGATTCTCCTGGTCGTGATCATCGTGGTGCTCGTTGTCTACATTATCGTCACCTACAACGGGCTCGTGCGGCGGCGCAACGAGGCGGAGGAAGCGTACAGACAGATAGACGTACAGCTAAAGCGCCGGTACGATCTGATTCCGAACCTCCTTGAGGGCGTGAAGAAGTACTTTCGCCAGGAGCAGCAGGTTCTAGGCGAGATCACGCGGGCGCGCTCGCAGGCGATGCAGTCTCAGTCGCCCAAGGAGCAGGCCCAGTCCGAGGCGCGGCTCTCGGGGGCCATTGGTAACCTGTTAGCAGTGGCGGAGAACTATCCGGAGCTCAAATCGGACAGAGTATTACTCGATTTTCAGGAGGAGCTCTCCTCGACTGAGAACAAGATCTCTTTCGCCCGCCAGCACTACAATGACTCCGTAAACTCCTACAACACGAGCATACAGAGCTTCCCGGCGGTGATCTTCGCCCGCGCGACGGGCTTTGCCGAGAAGGAGTACTTCGAGGCCGTCGGTCCCGAGCGGGAGTCCGTGACAGTCTCCTACGATTGAGTCAGATGGAAGAAGGCACTTTCCGGGATCGGATCGCTCTCAACAGGCGCCAAAGCCTGCTTCTGATCTCGGGTTTCCTCGGTTTCGTGACCGTCTTCGGTTACGTGATCGGGTACGCGTGGCTCGGGGATCCCACAAGCGCTCTCTTCGGTCTCGTCCTCGCCTTCGTCGTCGGTACCGTCTCTGGCCTCATAACCTACTACGGCGGCGATCGAATGGTGCTGGCAGCCTCCCGAGCAAAGGAGATAACCCACGACGATGCCCCTATCCTCTTCAACGTTGTCGAGGAGATGGCCATCGCCAGCGGTTTACCGATGCCGAAGGTCTACGTTATCGAGGACTCGGCCCCCAATGCCTTCGCCACGGGCCGCGACCCGGAGCACGCCTCTGTCGCCGTAACCTCCGGCCTCCTCGAAAAGCTGAACCGGGATGAACTGCAAGGCGTCGTCGCGCACGAGATGTCTCATGTGGGCAATTACGACATCCGCTACGCCATGCTCGTCGGCATCCTCGTCGGTACCACCGTGCTCATTTCCGACTTCTTCCTACGCGGCCTTTGGTTCGGGGGCGGTAGGGGAAGACAGCGGGAGGGAGGCGGGCAAATTCAACTGATAATGATCGTTATCGCCGTTGTCTTCGCGGTCCTGGCTCCGCTTTTTGCCCGATTGCTGCAGCTCTCCATAAGCCGCCAGCGGGAGTACCTCGCCGATGCAACCGCCGTCCAGCTAACTCGCAATCCCAAGGGCCTTGCGGAGGCTCTACAAAAGATCTCTGGCGACCAGGAGGTCCTGGAGGTAGCCAACCGCGCGACCGCCCACCTCTACATAGTCAACCCCATAAAGAAGTTCGAGAAGCGCGCCAAGGGTCTCTTCTCCACCCATCCTCCCATAGAAGAGCGTATACAGATCCTGCGCTCTTTGGAGACCGGCGGTATCCCCGAAACCGTCGGATAAGAGAATCAACGCTCGCGCCCAGAGCTATAACGAAAGGCACTTCGACGAGATGTCCGAGTCTGTATGCATCAGGGCTATTCTGTACCGTGGGAGTTTCGTACAACCTAATGATCAGTAGGTCCCGGGGGAGACATCGTAGAGCGCAGGGCGTCGAGGCGGAGGTTCATTTCGTCCAAGTCCGCATTCAACTTGGCAGCCGCCTCCTGGGTAGCACCCCCGCTTTCTACGGAGACGCGTACGACCCGTGCCCGGAGGGTCAAGAGCTTCTCGAAGGTGTTGGAGATTTCCGCATCAGCGGCACGTAGTTCGTTCTCCAGCTCCGCGAGGTCGGTGTCCCAGGCTTCACTATGCGCAGCGCCTGGACGAGTCTCGAGATCCTGAATCGCGCCGGCTACCTTCTCCCGCGTGTGCGCAACGTCTACGAGACGCTCGGCTACTTCATCAAGCTTCGGAATCGCATCATAGAGGATAGCTTGGACGACATCGTCCGACTCCTGGATGGCGACCGTCGTACGCTGACGGATCTCAAGCGCCGCCTCTACCTTTTGGCGAGTAGGCCCGCGTGGCAACCAGCGGGCTCGCCGCTCGGGGGAAACGTCGTCTCTGGGTTTGGTAGCTGCGGGTTGCATCCTGAGCCGACTCTCGCGTCTTTCGAGGACAGAATCCAAGAAAAGTGCGTTGCGGGCTGCAAGGAAGACGAGGACCGCGTAGGTTACGAGGGTCAGAGGAATCGACCACCACGTTAGGGTCAGTGCGAAGAAGATGCCTCCGATGGCGACCACGAGCAGGTTGCTAGGGCGCAGGAACGCGGCTCGTCTCACCTGCCGCCGAGCCTCTGGAGAGAGCCGCTCCGCGGGCAGGGGCTGAGCCTTGGTTTCATCGGGCTGATCTGTTCTACGCATCACTTCTCCCCTTCTATAGACCGATCGCCCCCGTCAGATCTGCGAAGCTTTCGACCACGAGGTCCGCTCCCTCTGCCTCCCCAGGCCGGTACTTACCGGTTTCGGCCTGGACGCCCAGGAGGCCCGCTGCCTTCGCCCCGGCCACGTCCGCCTCCGCATCGTCCCCGACCATCGCCACCCGGCGCGCTTCGAGCCCGAGCTCCCCGAGCGCAGCCTCGAAAAAAGCCTTCTCGGGCTTGCCAACGACGGTGGCCTCTTTGCCACTGGCGTACTCGAGCGCCGCCACGAAGGGCCCGGCGTCAAGGGAGAGACCGTCTTCCTTCTGCCAGTAGCGATTCTTCTGCAAAGCTACCAACTCCGCGCCGTCCACGAGGTGCCGAAACGCCCGGTCGAGCCGCTCGTAGGTAAAGCCGTCTCCGAGATCGCCGACGAGCACGTACTCGGGCTCCTGGTCGGTGAGTACAACCCCGTGGAGGTCTTCCAGAAGAGGCTCGGCGACGAGGGCGTGAACCCTGCGGTCTAGCAGCAAACGGCCGACAGCTACGGCCGGGGTGTAGACTAACGACTCGCCTCGCGACGCGCGCAGTGGGAACCCCATCTCGCGCAGGGTTTCGGCGACCGCTCGGCGCGACTTGCGGGTAGTGTTGGTGACGTAGCGAAAGGGGATACCGGCGTCGCCGATGCGCCTCATGGCTCCGACGGCGCCTGCTATGGGCTCGTCTCCAACATAGAGCGTCCCGTCGAGGTCCACAAGGAGGCCCTCTACGTAGTTCATCCGCCCGTCACACTCTCCACGGGTAAGTTGTCCAACAACTCCCAGAGGCCGGTCATAAGAGGTAAGCGTACCCTAAGGTTTCGTACACTGCTACGACCCGGCGCTTGTAGTGTCTAGATCAGCGCTGCCGGCTTCATTGGAGGGTGGCGCTGCTAAGCCGTTTTGAGCGCCTACAGCCCAGAGGGCCGCAGAAGCCGGTTTTGCAGCTTCAACAGCCCTTGAAGCGGCTCAAAAGAGGTCCTTGCCTCTAACCATCTGAGTGGATTGTGTGCTAGCCGATCGATTGTTGGGCTAGAACCCGGGACGACGGTTCGGGGATCGGCTCTCCGAACACCTGCCTGGAGATGAGGTCCGCCCGAACAGCTAGATGAGCTTGAGCCAGGGCTTCCTCATAGCTTACGCCCCAGGCTGCACAATTCTCCAGGTCGGGTACGCACGCGATGAAGCAGCCATCCTCTGTCGGCCACAACCTCCGGTATCGGCGCCCACCGTTCAGGACCGTTCTTAAGGGCCACCACGTCGGCCCCGTAGCTCTGCATCAGGACCTTCATACCCCGGCTAAGGTGGAGCGGGGAGACTTGCCACGCCGCAGAGACCTGCGCGTAGTGGGCCAGATAGCCTCTGGCTACATCCTTGTAGACGAGCCACTAGCAGCGTGGGTTGTCGACCAACACGTGGCACACGAGCGTGCCCTCCTCGATAGGCTCACCGACCCCGAAGATGACCAGATGCCCACTATACAGTCGCTACTCATCCCGGAGGTGGTCGAGCTTTCGCCCCAGGATGCTGCGGAGGCGGCTGATTCCCTTGAGGAACTCTCAGTCTACGGCTTCGATGTAGAGCCGTTTGGCAAGGACTCCTTCAGGATAAACGGGGTGATCTCTACGCTGGCAGAGCGCGGGGACGTGGGGGGAGCTTTCAGGGAGGCGGTCACGGCGATGAGGGGTACGGCGCCCGGGATGAGCAGAGAGGAGAGGATACTCGCTACCATAGCGTGTCACTCTGCGGTGAAGCTGGGCGACAGGCTCTCTCAGGAGGAGATGGAGGCGTTGATAAAGGAGTGGTTGACCAGTCGCTATCCGGCAACGTGTCCGCACGGACGCTCGATCTGCTATCGCATGGAGCACAAGGACATAGCCCGCAAGCTAGACAGGCACTAGAATCCTCTTGCTTTTACTACCTTTCGGGGGAGATTTTGTAGTGTTATGGGGGTTAGAGACCCCCGTAGTACAAAGGGTTGGCGAGTGGTTAGTCGCTCACTGGGCGTCCAAAGGGAATGCCCCGAGGCCCATCTTCTCCCTCCTGGCGTCTATGGCCTCCAGGCGGGAGGTCCCCTTGAAGTCGAGGTGTTCGGAGTACCGGCGGGCCAGCAGGTCCGTGAATTCCTCCAGGGGAGTCTCCGAGGGATGGAGGCCCTCACCCCCTCCTAGCGCCATCCACTTCTCGAGGTAGGCAAATAGCATGGTCTCGGTGTGGCCGAGGTCTGGTTCCCTCTGGGATGGTTCGTCCAGGAGGCCGGTTGCGGGAATTCCGTCCAGCGACGCCGCCTTTATGTCCTCCCACCAGGGGGCTGCTGGCCGTCGATCTTGCCCATGGCCTCTGGTGTCGGGGGAGGCTATCCGTATCCACGGGCCGGCTCCCCCGTCTCCGACGACGGCTTGCACTAGGTCCCCCATCCCTACGCGCAGGTCGGCGATTGTGTTTATGCTGAGCTCTCGGAGCTTCTTGCGGGAGAAGCGGTACTCGACCCTCCATGCGGCGAGCCCCTCGGTATACCTGCCGCCCTCCCGCCAGACGTCGCGCATCCAGCCCTTGCCGGACTTCTTCAGCTCCTCGGTCTTGTCGTAGATCTGAACCTGCAGGGCCCCGTTGCGCCTGCCGAAGGTCATGGTGTTGGGCTCGGGCCCGTCGCCTTCGACCTTTCGCTTCCTGGCCCTCGTGACTACGTCCCTGGCGTCCGGTAGCTCGAACCCCTCACCCTGGAAGTCTACTGCCAGGTGGAACGAGCTTACCAGGATCTCGAAGCCCGGCTCCAGGAAGAATGCGGCGATGTCGTCCACCATAGTTTCTACTTCCCCGAGGTCGTGCTGGTAGAAGACATAGGCCATCGGCTGGATGATCAGGGCCGGTAGGTTGGCCCACGAGGTAACCTCCAGGTAGACGGCCCCGTTTCTCAGGATGAACTCGTACTTGTTCCGAGCAGTGGGCGAGATCCGGAGGGGGCCACCGGGGAGGCCGGGCACGGCGAAGTCCCCCGCCCTCCCGTCTCCGAACTCCCGCAACGCCTCCTCCTTGGCCGCGCCAAGGGCCTCGATGATCTCGTCTTTGAGCCTGCCCTGGATGGAGACACGGAGAGCGTCCACGTACTTGCTCAGCACGACCACCCCGCTCCTACCGTTCTTAGCTTCGAAACTCCGCGGCTTCAATGGCCTTTCAGGTGGCTTTGAAGGAGCGCCAGAACTTACCTCTAGGAACACCAGCGCGGCGCCTCTACGGTCCAACGGGTCCTCTTAGTTATCTTCGTGCCCCCTTCTGAGTCGGCTACCATCCAGGGCACCTTCTCCCAGCTCACCTTGATCCCGACCTCCCTGACGATGTAGGCACATGTCTTCATCTGCTCGTGGAAGCGGCGATAATCTGAGGGGCCCGATAGATCCATGAGCAGGTCGCGGGTTTCGTCGAAGAGTCGCTCGGCCTCTTTGCTTTCCGGGTCCTCGGGAGTCGGGGGAATCTCGGGAATACCGAAGTGGCCGGGCCAAGGATAGTATGCTAGCAAAGCCTTGGCCAGCTCTGTGGTGCTGCCAGACCAGCTTCGCGTTTTCTTCGTGAACTTCCTGCCATCCGTAAACCCAAGGATCGCAAGCGGCAACGGGCTCCTGTACCTGTCCAGGAGAGTGTACAGCGCCTGCCTATAAGAGGGTCTCACCCCGGCCCAACCCTGAGTGAGCAAGATCGGCGTCTCCGGTCCCCACCCCGGCGCGTCATAGTCCTCTAGATCCTTCTTCTTGAAATCGCGGTAGTCCAGGAGACTGAGCCCCTCGTCCCCGAGGCTCACCTCGCCGGAGGCGAAGAACATGGCCTCATAGTACTTCATGAGCTTTTGCGGGGAGGAGGGGAAGTCTTCGGATTCCCACACCTCGCGATTGACCCGCAGCCTAAGCTCCCTCATCAGCTCCTCTTCAGAGCCAGTCCAGGTCCCGGTCCACTTCACCAGGTCCTGGAGAGCTGTAAACCACGGCTCGTTCATGACCGCCTCCACCCACTCATCGTAGCGCGGGTTGATAGATCCTTGCTCGTCCTGCTCGTAGGGGCGGTCCCAGATCGCACTCTTCCACATACTCGTTCTCCTATCTCTTTGCTCATTACCCATCTCGAGGTGGGGGTTGGTCTTCTGAAGGTGGGGGTTGAGGTGGGGGTTTGCTCCTAACCCCCACCCCTGAATTCGGCTTACATAGGCGGTTTTCTTGGTCAGAGGTGTGGGAGGTGGGGGTTTAGCTAACCTTATGTCTCTCAGCTAACTTGCGCCTCCGCTTCGCACACATACGGACGGCGAGAGATACACTTGCCGCTCAATTTGGCGTACTTGTTGTACAACCCCCACCTCCCCCACCTCACAGGCGTAATTCCCCTTATCTAAGCGGGATTGAGGCAGAATAACCCCCACCTCAACCCCCACCTAACCCGCACCCAACCCCCACCTCGTCTAGCTCCTAGGATAGCCGTCCTGGGCCTTGATCCAGCCCGGGTCCACCTTGACGCCGGTGTAGAACTTGCGCCCGTGCAGACTCCTCTCTCCGAAACCCAGACGTCGCCACTCGGCGGCGGCGGAAACGTAGCCCATAGGGCTGTGGCCGTGGGTCCTGCACCAGTGCTTGTACGCCTTATAGAGTTCCATGGCCTGCTCTTCGCAGCCTTCAGCGTCAGAGGTGATACAGGCCTCCTCGACGAATATCCCAGGGACGTCGCTGGTCTGCCTAAACTGCTCGGTCGCCTCCCGCACACACTTGGGGATCTCGAAGTAGCCCCGCTCATGCAGACGCTTCAAGCCCTCCAAGGCCCACACGAGTATCCCCGCTCCCTCCTCTTTGATCTTCTCCTTGAGCTCGCGGTCCTTCTTGACCCGGAGCTTCGGGAAAGGCACCACCTTCACACGCCTAAAGAGGCCGTTGTTGTTGTCCTTAACCCTGGGGAGCTCGTTCATCGCCCAGCAGATCTTCGCCCGCGGGATCACGGTAAAAGCGCGCCTGAACTTTTGCTCCGCCTTGACCTCCTCGCCCGAAATAATGGCGTTGAGGATGTCTGTGGACTTGAGGAAGTCGGAGGGCTGCTCGGTGGCCACGAGCAAGGTCTTGCCCGGCAGGTCCGCTAAAGCGAACCTACTGCGCTGAATCTCGGCGAGCCCTAAAAGCCCAGCTCGAGCACCGAACACTGCCCTAAGGCCCTCTATGAAGGTAGACTTGCCGCCTCCCGGCGGCCCATAGAGCCACACGGCAAGCTCGTGGGAGGTGTCGCCGGTTAAAGCGTAACCGGCAAACTCCTGAAGGAAGCCCGCTGCGTCGGGCACGGTCGAGACCAGAAAGCGGTGCCAAGAGGGGGCAGACGCCTCAGGATCGAACTCGTAGGGTAACGCGCTAAGTGAGTAGTCCTCCGGACGGTGCTCCCTCAAGGTAGCGCTGGAGATCTCCAGCGTGCCGTTAGCACAAGCGAGGATGTCCTCGTTTGCATCCCACACCTCGTCCGGCACGAACGCCTTCGCCTGGGCCAACTTCTCGACGCTACCCCTCATTCCGGAGGTGGGGTTTATCCCCTCGGGCTTGGCCTCGATCAGGATCTCGTCTATCTCCCTGTTGACAATCTGCTCATGAACTGGAGCCCAGAAGCCAGCTCCGTAGCGCCGCCACTCGCTCTGGCCGAACGCCGTAGGGTCTTTCCGGGTCTCGAGCCACGCATCGCAAAGCTCGTCGTGAGTCGGCAGATCGTCTTGGTTAGCGCTCCCCTTCTTCCCCCGCTTGCGGTCCTCCCAGCCCCACCACCGAGCCAGGAGCTTCGGCAAACCCGGAGATGCCTCCTCCAGGGTCGGGCCGCCGAAGGCGTTTTCGCTCTCGGCGAGTCTGCGCCTAGTGTCTCCAACGATCCCCTTCAGGTCCTGAACGGCCTCTTCACTGTCTCCGTCGCCCGCGTGCCACGCCGGCTGGACGATCTCGAGGACCGTCTCCTCGTCCAGCCGGCGCAGCAAGTAGCCGATCACCGCCTTGGCGTACTCGTGACGCCCACCAACCGGGGGCAGGTGGCGGGCGATGACCGTCGCGGTGACGAGCTTCTTGCCCCGCTCCTCTAGCTCCTTTGGGGAGGTCTCGACAGGCTTCAAAACGCCGCCCCGGTCCCAGGCGTAGGACTCCCCACTCGGGTGCATACTGGGCTCCACGAGCGTCTGAGCCTCCGTCGAACGCAGCTCTAAGAGCACCGTGTCGTCCATATCCAGCCACTTCATGGTCTTCGCACCGCGAGCCTTATAGTAGCGGTGGGCGCGGGGGGTGCTCTCGCGTCCGCCACAGAGGGTGTCCTCAAGGAACAAATCGGCAATCTTCAGGGCCTCGGGAACGTCGATGTCGACGTTCACCAGCCAGTCGGAAGGCTCACCGAGGATCAACGCCACGTTCTGCCCGTCGTTGAAATGCTGGGGGAGATCCTTCACGTACAACCGCAGCTGCGGCCATCCTTTGAGGATAGGCTTCTTCCCCTTACAAGGGTTCACGCAGAGCCCCATGCGAGTGTACAGCTCGGCAGCTTCAAGGACGTTTTTGGGCTTTATCTTGGCTAGATCGGTGAAGGACGGCTTTGCGTCCTCCATGTTGACGTTATATTGTGTCAATGCAGTAATCCTTTCTGCTCGGTTAACAGGCGATGCGGTTGGATTGCTCAGAGAGTCGTGACGTTGGGGCGTCGCGGCTCTCTTACTTGAGGGGGCGCTCGCGCATCAGCTCCTCGGGCGTTACCCGGAGGGCCACCGCGAGCTTCTGTACAGTGCTGGCGTGCGCCTCCCTCTCCAGTCTCTTCAGCTTCGAGATAGTCCCCTGCCCCGTGCCGGCCCTCGCCGCAAGCTGGCGTTGGGTGAGGGCTCGCTGTCGACGGATCGACCGAAGGCTGGTGAGGTATGTGCTTCCACTGCATTTCCTTGCTTTCTCTTGCTCCTCGGTTCCTTCGTCCACGGCGACCGGCTCCTTGTACATGAGCTTCCCTTGCACAAACTAGGTCACAGAACGGGCTCAAAACGGCGTCACTTAATGATGCCTTATGTATACAAGTCTCGAGGTCGCCGTATCCCTGAGCTAAATAAGGCAACGCGACCGGTGCTGCACTAGCGCTGCCCATTGCCATCCTCTCCTAGCTCGGCGACTTTGAGGTCTTCGGAGATACTTTGCTCTAGGTGAGTCTCGGCCCGCTCCCCGTCCTCCTCGAAGAACCCCTCTGAGATGCCATTTGCTGGATCGGTCATGACTATCCATACCTCGGCGACGACGTAGCCAGCCTGGAACATCGCCGCGCAGACCGCCTCGCTGGCCTCTGGGCGGTTGGGATACTCGCCGCGGTTGCCGTTTCGAATCAGGTCGTGCACTTTGGCCGGCAATAGCGAGAGGGTGAGGCGGAGGCCAAGGTCTTCCGGGGCCTGGTACATCCTACGGCTCCCTCGGCCGAACCGCGTTTTCTTCGGGGCGATGGCGATCGCTCTTTCTCTCGCCGTCACCGGCTCTGGCTGCCTTCTTCCTCTCGTGGCACTCGATAACGAAGGCAAAGACACGTGCAAGCACTTCCACCTGGGTCTCCGGAGAGGCCTCCGGAAACGGGGCGTAAATGATCCGGGCCTGCCTACTACCGCGTTCTCGCTCGTTCTCGAAGAAGGCCGACCGCTCGCCCTGTGGCAGCTCGTTATCTTCCGCACCCTGATTCACGACACCAGGATGCCTTTTCCGGAATTAGATTTGAGTGTGTTTAGGGCATGGTCCTCAGAAATTTTAGTCGGGCGGCGACAGGTCCAATTCTTGGTGACGCTTCACGTCGTCGAACGTGCACTTCTTCTTGCGCGCGAACTCCTCGTGCTCCGGATGGAACCAATACCGACCTTCCTCGTCCAAGAGGCGCGACTCCTTGAGCTGGTGGTAAATCGCCTCAGCAGAGAGGCCCTCCTTCGTGAGCCTCCGGACGGCCAGCGCGATCGGAATCTCGTCGGGGGGAACCACCCCGGACTTTTGCCCCGATTTCACCTCACCGCCGCGTACGCTCACGGCTAGCTTCGCAGCCGCCCTTTTGAGCTCGGTCACCACACCATCTTGCGTAGCGCCGTCTTTCCCCTTTCTTTTGTACAACTCCGCCAGGTTTACGGAAGCGGGATCATCGTGGAGCGCGCTAACGAGGCGACCTACATTCTCGTTCATCAGCGCGTGTAAGACGATCAGGAGGGCGAGGCCTTCCCACGGTGTCGGCCCCGCGCCGCGGTGGATGTAGGGCAAGATAGAGACGCGAAACGCCTCTTGAGCCGCGTCCTCACCGAAGTCCTCACAAACCTGCTTCCATCCCTCCTCGGTGTACTCGTCCCGGCGATGCTCCTCCCAATCTTCTCCCACCCACGAATACCACGCGTAGAGCCTCCCTTGCAGTTGCTCCCGCAGGTCTGGGATTTCATCTAAGTAACGGGTGAGGCGATAGAGGTCGGCGCGGAAGAGGTGCTCAGCCTGCCGGGCAGCAGGGAGCTTCTTTACATCCCCGGATGAGCTAGCCTTGCGCTCTTCTGTCGTCTCGGTACCCTCGGCCGTACCGTCGGGTTTCGTCAGCCAGTTGGGAAGGTCCCACTCCTGGATCCTCTCGTACATAACCTGCGCCGAAGGTGCGCCGCTACTATCGAAGAATCCTAGCTCCTGAGCTATCTCGTCTTCCGAGAAGGCGCCTCCCATGCGCCTGAATAGAAGTGCCGCGAGCTTGTGTAAACGTTCTTGCCGTGCCTCGTCTGACAAACGTGACATAGAAGTAGTTGCAGCGCAGAGTACTTACGTCGTACCAAACCGCGCCGCGCCTCCTCTCTCTAAGCTTTTACCAATTCTATCTCAGAGTCACCCCCGGCCAGCAGGGCGCGGAACTCGATCCCGTTAGTGCGCTTAGAGTCGCGCGTGACGGTGGGGATAATCTTCTTCACCCTCACCCACATCTCCCAGCCTACCCACTTCTGCTCTTCGGTGACCCAACTTCGCCAGACGCAGGGATCGAGCCGCGGTGCCATTTGGTGACATGTCCCAACGGGCGTAGCGAACGGCTTCAAGGTCGTCCTCGCGGAGCACCTCGACGAAGCCGGGAATGCACTCACGTTCTATCTCTTCTAGACCCTTGAGATGCGAGGGTAAAGGACTCAGTGTACTCAACCCCTTACCATTGTCCGTGCTTCTCCTCGCCCGACTCGCTCAGCCGACCTATCCTGTATACAAGCATGCGATTGACGATAGCTAGAGCATATCTGAGATCACTCTCTGAAGGGACCTCGCGAGAGCGTCCGTGCAGGTCGTTGCGCTTGCCCCGGACCCTTCGCAGCAGGTTAAATTCCTCGTTTGAATAAGGAACTCCGTCTTCTTCTAGAGCATCCCGCAATCTGGCCATCAGCGGTGCTTGATTCAGCATGCGAAGAACCTCTTCGACGCGACGCTCCTGGTCGTTGCTCAAGCCTTCGGTCGCGTTTTTGCGAATCGTCCTCAGTTCGCTCTTAGAGGCTCCGCCAATAGGCAAGTAGCGTATGTGTCAAGAAACGATGGGAAGGCTGTCGAATCGCTCTGAGAGCTGCCAAGTATGAAAAGTTGCCAGCCTATTGGCGGAAGCTCTTAGTGAAGAGCTGTTCGCTCTTGGTCCCGGAGACGTAGAATTCGATGGCCTCCCAGAGAGCTACCAGCGCCTCG
Source organism: Rubrobacter sp. (assembly GCA_016781885.1). Taxonomy (GTDB): domain Bacteria; phylum Actinomycetota; class Rubrobacteria; order Rubrobacterales; family Rubrobacteraceae; genus Rubrobacter_F. The sequence goes on along the minus strand of JADDPM010000009.1, from coordinate 8,918 downwards.
ACAGGATCGTCTGCTTTCACGGCTCGCTGCCACGCGGAGATAGCCACGGCCACCTGCATCGGCACCTCAGAAGGGAACGCGGGCGCTTCAAGACCTTCTATTTCTCCTACGGCAAGCTGCGGCTTTAAAGGTATATTTCGCAGCGCTCGTAACCATCTTCTGTTGGAGGACAATCCTCGCACCACCACCACATCCCGTAGGGAGACGCGAGACAAGGTCCAGTGACGCCTGAAGGCGTGAGGCGACCCTCCTAGCAGGGACACGGAGCTGTAGGTGTCCTGACGGTGAGCCAAGCCAGGGCGAGATTGATCTGCCTTACGCCCTCTCTTTCCGCCTCCAATAGAGTCTTAGCTTGCGGAAATACGAGTGCCCAGACCGGGCCCTCAGCGTAACGAGCCCTGATGTCGTCGGGTTTCATGCCATCAGCCAACCCCGACGCGGTACCGTTGGGAAACAGAGTGACCTTGCCAAGGGCTATGGGCCGGTCCACGAAGATGCCATCTACCGCCGTGGCAACCTCAAACAACTCAGTGGGGCCTGGTTTCCAATCCTGAATCGTTATCTTCTCCGGTGGAAAACCAACGTTCTGTGCCATGGTCCATGCGATTTCACCGGCATGGACATTCCTGTAGCCGAAGCCTCCGAGAGATACCTCGTTCATGAACCGAGACCGCGTTACTAAGCTGATGCGAGTACTACCTTCTTCCGGGATAACACGATCCACATAACCGGTAAACAGCACGTGGCGATCGGTGCCAGTGCTCGCGGAGATTTCTACCTCGGCTTGATAATCCGGGCTCGTCGCCGTTAGCAACTCGTCGGGAAGCACGAGTTCGGCGGTTAAGTAGATTTTGTCCGCTTCAGACGATACGTTACCGGTTACCCTGGAGTCGCTGATCTCCGAATCTCCGAAGCGGACCACGAGATGGTAGCTTTCACTCATTGGAACCTATGTTTACTGCTCGCCTGTACCGGTTTCGAGGTTCGGCTTCAAGCCTTTGCTAATTTTAACTCGGCACGGCGTGCGTCATCAGGGCATTGAACCGCAATTCTTTCGCTTCGTACTTTTGAACATAAGAGAGCGCGTCTGTTGCTGAACACAAGAACGCCGAATGTCTAGCTTCTAAGCTCTGATTAATCCTCTGTCAATTCTAGGATAGGGTCATCTTCGCCCTACTGGGCACTGAATCGCAACTCAAGGTGTTGTGTAGGTTGCGGGTAAGTAACGGTTTAAACGCACGCCAATTCCGGCTCGGCCCCCTTCCTCGGTCAGCACAGCGCGGAACCTAAAGGCACTGGTTGTAGATATAGAACTACCAAGAGGTATCGATGAGACATTACAACCCCAATCGGCAGTACGGTTCGGCGCCTTTCCCTCTGGAGCTACCAGAACCTTGAGGCGCATCATCCGGTAGCGGGTGCGCCTCTGTTCGAGGGTGAGGCCGTCGAGGTCTTCGGGAACAATGAGTTAAGTGGCTATCAGAGGATGCTTCGGGAATTCGTAGAGCACAGAAAGAGGGCCGGGGCATAGCGCGCCCGGGCCCTCCCCGTCTAACCTAGGCTACGTGCCCTCGGCTACGTGGCCTCGGCTAGCTACCGCCTGTTGATGTGTCTACCAGCTGATCCTGAGGATTACCGCCACCAGGAGAAAGCGAAAGCCTGCGCAACCGACTGGAAGAGGTCAGTCTCGACCTCGGGGCTGAAGGCGTTCTGCTCTATGGACTGATCGATCGAGACGTCGTTCCTGTCGCCGGTGATCGTGACGGTAGCCCTCTGGGAGTTCACTACAGACTGCGACGCCTCGTTCTCGTCGCCGATCGTGACGCTCGCCCCGCCGCTCTGCACGATGCTGTTCTCGACGGAGGTGTCGTGGGAAGCGAAGGCCGGTACCGCGGAGAACATCATCAGCGCCAGCATAGCCATCAACACAGTGACCTTCTTCATCAACTTCGTCCTTTCTGCAGTTTTCACAACCTTAGGAAAGAGATTAGTATTAAATAGGGACTGTCGCATCCCACAAATGAGTGAGTTTTACTAATCTAACTGAGCTGGTACAGAAGCTACCCAGATAGAATCCGGCACTTCCTTGCGCTCCAAGAAGCTACTGGCCATCCTAAAGAGGAACTAAACAAGAAGCTAGCTGAGGAGAACGGGAGAAGAAGGAGAAGCGGGCGGGATAAGAAAGACTCGAGACGATAGGCCCCTTCTACCTTCCTTAACCTAATCCCTCCTGATCTCTGCGCCAAGCGTGTTTACAGCTGCCTCTAGCACATCTTGCGCCATGACGTCCATAACAGCGAGACCGAGGGCGAGAACTTTTACGTGATCCTCTATTGAGGTGTCATCGCAGAGTGACTTTAGGAGCCTATCACCTCGAAGGCAGTACGCAAGTTCTGTCGGGATCGGGGAAGTGATACCCTCGCATAAAAAGCAGAGAGAACGCTAGGGGATTGCCTCAACCCTGTCGACAACATGCTCGACGGTCCTTGCAATCACGCCGACGCTCCAGACGATTCGCCGGCCCCTTGCGAGGCCCAACGTCCCTCTGAGAGAAGTACGTCCGGTGCGATGTAGCCTGCCATTTCCACCTCAGGATCCACTCCTTTAGGCAAATCCCACTCGCACAAGTGCAGATTTTCTTCTAGCGCAACGTTGTGAGCCGGGCGCTGGCTCCTACCCAGCCGGCCGCCATCCGTCCTTCAGCTCGCGCCAGCGAGTCCTCAGAGGCGCACTCGGGTCCCCGGGGTCCGGGGTTATTAGCTTGCGGCCGCCGTACTCGATGATGTAGACGGCGCCGTCGCTCTCCATGTATTCGCCGCTGACGGCCGCGGTCTTCTCCATCTCGGCCAGGACGGCCGGAACGTCGAGGGGGGTTAGCTCGTCGATGTGCTTGAGACGCCGCTCTCCCTTCTCGGAGAGGTAGACGAAGCCCTCCTCAGCGAGGCGTTTATCTCTGAGTACCTGATCCTTGCCCGCCTCCCCGGCCAGAGAGGCGAACATCCTAACCCTCTGCTCGACCCCCTCCGGGTCCTTGCGGGCTTCCAACTCCTCACGCAGGTAAGCTAGCAACTCCTCGAAGAAACGCCTCTGCTCCCCGGTCAGCCCCAAAATTCGCAGCCTCCTTTCTCTACGGATTCTAACGGATGTGAGAAGAGAACGGCCGGCGCCTCAAAAAGAATCCGGCTCTTGATCCGTGGCACCGGCACCTCGGGCAGGGTAAAGCCTAGAGGACCCGAGGAAGCCCCAACGCGATCGGCTACTGAGCCGCGAGAGTACTTATCAGCTACAGCCTGGGACAGCTTCGTAGAGTTCTGACTCGTGCATAAGTGCGCGCCATTACGAGACCAGCGGCTCTAAGGGCGGTAACATAGGGACATGATAATTCCAGACAGGGTCGGCACTATAGTCGGCTACAGGGTTTGGAGGGTGATCCCCGGGAAGTGGGTGGCCCTCTCCGAGAGCCTGCACGCCCAGACCTGCCAGAGGAGTTGGTCCACGACCGGGCCGACCGTGGCCTACTGCCCGCCGCGCATCCAGGGGGACCCGAACAAACCGCTCGTGATGAGCGGTTCATGCGAGGAGGCCCCGGGCTTCGGCTGCGCCTGCGGGCTGTATGCTCGCTACGAACCGACGGAGGAAGAGCATCTCCTCCCATACGTCATGGGGAGCGTGCTTGCGTGGGGCCGGGTGGTGCACCACGAGGATCGCTCCTTCTTCAGGGCCGAGAAAGCCCTCCCCGTAGCCTTCGTCCGACCGCGTGGGGGCAGCGGAGTGTTCCCTGGAGAAGCGGAGGAGAAGCTATATTGCATCGTGGAAGCCTTGGGCGCCGGGATGGTAGAAGATCCAGAGGAGTTGCGCGCGTACACGGAAGTGGAGGCGAGAAAGTGGTAAAAGTTCGAGCCGGCGGTGAAGAGAAGCCCGAGCGCGAGGAGGTCGTGGAGCCCCTGGAGGAACCAACACCCGAACGCCGCAAGGAGCGCCGGGAGGAGCCGCCCCCCCGAAAAAAGCCAGAGAAGATCTCCGCCTGAGAGGATAAAGCCCTCACAGTACTGGCGAAATCCCACGTCGTCAGCAGGGCACTCGAGCGCAGTAGAGAGGCGCGCAACCAGCGAATAGTAAGCACCCCAACAAGACCCGGGCGTAGAAGGAAGCGAGGCTGACTCTACGCCCGGACTACCGCGTCTATGACCCTTTCGAGACGACGCGAAAGATTAAACTTTAACTAGAGCTCCATATCACCTTCTTTAAGAATGTGGCATCAAGCATAAGCACCATCAACCTGAGGTTACTTCACGTTGCCCACGCCGCTTTAGCATGCGTGAATACGGTCCTGGCCGCTACCGCCACTGAAGAAACGGTAGCGGAGGGAGATAGTAGTTGCAGGAAGGATCAGAGTAGGAGCACCGTCGGGGCCTTTGAGTAGGCTCAGTGAGGAGTCTCTAGCAGGAGGGGAAGAGTTGATCGGCAGGAAGAAGCTGTTGGAAGAGAGGATTGGCGCTGCGGTAAGGGCGGAGTTTGCGGCCTTGATCTCAGAGATCGAGAAGGATCTCCAGGAGTACCGCCACCGGACGAGGCTGAAGGAAGAGGCCCGGGCCGTTCTCGAGAGAGCAGAGGCAGAAGTAAACAAGGCGCACCTGCGCAGGATCACGCTCAAAGGACGGTTCTGGGAAGCCTATTACGAGGAGGACAAGGCCGCCCTCTCAGAGATCGAGCGCAAGCACAAGCGCCTGGAGTGCACCATAAAGGAGGCAGAAAAATTTCGTGAGAGAGCCCGCTCTGCTTTCGAGAAAGTCGACTTTGACGAGGTAGCGGAGGGAGCCGTGCTGAGGGAGAAGGCGGATGCGGCGCAGGAGAAAGCCGACCTCCGGATCGATGCGCTAGAGAAAGCCTTTGAAGACCTGCTCGCCGGGGTGTGGCGTGACGTCAACAAGGTGAGCCAGGCCCTGCGTGACGAGTGCGAGGAGCACGCAAGGTCTGGACAGCCCCGCTTCTTCGACGCCTCCACAGAGTCTAAAGGGCCCCGCCCCTCCGACGCCTCTGAAGAAGAGACCGTCAGGAGGTCGGCTTAGAGCGTGTTATGGACCTGCGCCGAGGGCGACAGCCCAGTGGAGGAAGAGGCAGGCGAGGCAACGAAGCGCAGCCCGGCGATGGTCTCCGGCAACCGCTCGTAGTCCTTCGCCAGGCGCCGAAAGCACACGCCGCCCACGCGAAGGAGTGCTCCACCACCCACCGGCGCGGCAGCGAGACGAAGCCCTTCTTAGGCCCCGGGGTTGTTCACGACCACGTTCCGCGCGGGTCCTCCCCCCGGCGCAGCCTGTTGGCGGCGTTGTGTGCCCCGCGTGTGGTCTCCGGCAAGCGATACCTCGTGCAACAAGCGAGCACGAGTTCCACCGCGCTGTCAAGGTCTACGCGGTTGCCGACGGAGACGTAGACCGGGGAGACGCGAGCGCGGGTACGCACCACCCTGCCGATAACCTCTCCGCGATAGACAAGGTCCGTGGCGCTTCCCTTCTCCGGGGCGGGCTCCTCGTGCTCGCCGACGAGCCGACTCTTGGCGCAACCGACCGTGGGCACGTCGAGGAAGAGCCCGAGGTGCGAGGCGAGCCCCATGCCCCGCGGATGTGCGAGACCGTGGGCGTCGAGGATCAGGGCATCCACCTCTGTCGCGACCTGCTCCAGCGCCCCGACGACCGGCGGTATCTCCCGGAACGCCAACAACCCCGGCACGTAAGGAAACTCCAGCGGCGCCTCGTGCCCCCGCACCTCGATCACTTCGAGACCCGGGAAGGAGAGCACTACCACAGTCGCATACCCCCGGTCGCCCTGCGTCGAGACGTCCGCCCCGGCGACGTACCGCACGCCCGTGAGATCCAACGGCGGCCCCTCGACGACCCGTGGCGCCAACTCCCCCTGCAGCGTGCGCGCCTCACGCGGCGAGAGGTCCAAAGGATGCAGCACCTCGACCCTCACACAATCACCACGGAGATGCAGGTGACAAAGAGCATAAAAGATACCGACCCTGCCGATGAGATTTGGAGGGGGGAAACGTCCCATCGGCTAGGGCTCGGTTAACCAAGACTATACCTCTACCCTGTTACGTTGTTCTTGCCCCAGTGTTACGGTATTGTTGCACAAGCGAAACACTTTGATTACATTCCCCCCTTTCCCCCGCAAATTCACGCTCTCCACTCAGTATTGCGCTTCAAGTTGAACTTGTAGTTTAACGTTAAAAGGTCGAGGTATCGGAGCTACTTACTCGACCGTGACATCTACGGTATGGTAGCCGGTGGCACCGGAGGGGTGGGGTTTAGCCTCTTCTTCTGTCTGGGTCTGGCCCTCGCCGTCGGTGGCGCGAACTTGCAGGGTATACTCGCCGGGTTTGGCGTCCCATTCGTAGACGTACTGGCGCCAGGTGTCGGCGGCGAGTTGGGTGGCGAGGGTCGCTTCATTCCAGGTCTCGCCGTCATCGGTCGAGACTTCGACGCGGTCTATTCCGCGGTGGGGGGCCCAGGCTACGCCGCCGATGGGGACGGTACCGGAGGAGAGGGTGTCGTCATCGGAGACGGTATCTATGCGGGACTGGGTTAAGATCGGGCCTTCTTTGGACCAGGAGCGTTGGATCCAGTACGCGTCGAAGTCCCAGTTCGTGAGCTCTATCTCCGTGAGCCACTTCGTCGCCGAGATGTAGCCATAGAGGCCCGGGACGACGAGGCGGACCGGGTAGCCATGGTCCAGGGGCAGCTCGCTCCCGTTCAACCCGAAGGCGACCAGGGCTTCGCGGCCATCCAGCGCAATCTCAGTCTTGAAGCCCGACGTCCAGCCGTCCACGCTACGGCCCACGAGTTGCTCGGTGGCGCTGGTGATCTTTTCGGGGCTCATCCCGGCCTCCGCGAGCACATCGGAGAGTAGAACGCCTGTCCAGCGACCGTTGGAGACGAGGCCGCCGCCGACCTCGTTCGAGATGCACGAGAGGGTGACGTCCGACTCGCGGGTGGGTAGAGAGATCAGGTCGTTGTAGGAGAGCTCTATGGGATTGTCGGTACCCTTCACGTTCAATGCCCACTTGTTGACGTCGATCCGGGGCGCGGTGAGGGCTGTGTCGATGAGATAGAAATCCTCGGCCGGAGTGATCAGGGGCGGCATCCCCGCAACGTCTATGGAAGCCGCCGCCAGCGGTGGCGGCAGAGTCTGGGACCCGGAAGAGGCGGACAGCTCCGGGAGCGCGGAGGGGGCGGTCGAGACCGTCTCCCGCAGCCCCTCGCCGGAGAGCAAACGTCCCGCTCCCGCAGCCGCGAGGCCGGCCACTGCCGTGCCTCCGCTCAGGAGGAGAAAGCCCCGGCGACCTACCGAGATCCCGCGCTTCGAGTGCGCCTCTTTAGACCTGATGCCCGCCATGGCCGGACCGCCCTCTGATGCTGGGGAATCAGCCGGCTGTACGGGCTCCGGGACACGAAGCCCGGAGGCGCCCATCAGGAGCCCGGCGACGGCGCAGCCCGCGCCCAGAGCGCCAACAACGGTGAGCACCGTTGGTACGAGGGCGGCGGAAGGTTCGGCGAACGAGGCGGCCAGCGCTACAGCCGCCAGGATGCCCACGCCGGCAAGGGCGAAGAGAGGCGACCTGCGGCTGAAGTCAGCCAGGTAACCAGCGATAGCAAGCGAGCCGAGCGTGACCACCGCGAGCAGGATCGGTATATCCGCCTCGCCCAGGGTCTCGATGGCCCTTGTTGCGAATTCTCCCGGAGTGAACTCTATGACCCGTTGGGCGATCGCCATCAGTACCGACGGGACGGGCGCGTAGAGACCGTGGACAAGCTCCGCGAGGCCAAACGCTACTAGCATTCCCACCGCGCCCGCGATGAAAGTTCTGAACCTGGTTTTCATATTACTGCTCTCCAATTTCTGTAGCCGGGGATCGGCTTGTGCGTAATCCAGTGTACTACCGGGTTATCAACCGCTCCTTACGCTACTGTTAGATCGTTACATAAAGTTTACGGTCCCGGAGACGAGTCCGGATCACACTGCGCTACGGCCCACAGCGTATAAGACGCTAGATTCGTCTTGACACGCCCGCTTTTTGCGGCTACAAAGCGTTCACAGGCTGCGACGGGAACGAGTAAGGCCGCGAACTCATCCGCAAGAGCGAGCCGGGGACGGTGTGAAGCCCGGCGCGGAGAACGGCCCGAAGATCCTCCCCGAGCCGCCGACCGAAAGCGAAGGGTATTTATGTACCCAGGCGTTAGTAGTGACCGGCCGGGTCCGCCCGTTACAGCGCAAGAGCGGTCCGGAACATGAAACCTCCGGGCAAGTGGGGTGGTACCGCGAGGACCTCGTACGAAGTCCCCGTCCCTACGATGGAGCGGTTGGCTCCGTCCGTTTGGGGCGGGGGTTTTTGCGTGAGGAGGCTTTGTATATGGCGTTCGAGCAGGTGAGATCTCAGGTCAACTTCCCGAAGATGGAGGAGGAGGTGCTAAAGCTGTGGGAGAGGATCGGCGCGTTCGAGAAGTCCGTCGAGCGACGACCGGAGGATAACCCGTTCGTCTTCTACGAGGGACCACCGACGGCAAACGGCCGGCCGGGCTTCCACCACGCGCTTGCGAGGGCGTTCAAGGACCTCATCCCCCGCTACAAGACCATGCGCGGGTACCGCGTCGAGCGCAAGGGCGGCTGGGACTGCCACGGCCTCCCCGTCGAGCTTCAGGTCGAGAAGGAGCTAGGGCTCTCCGGCAAGAACGATGTTGAACGCTACGGGATCGAGGAATTCAACCGCCTCTGCCGCGAGTCCGTCTTCCGCTACGTCGAGGAGTGGCAGAAGATGAGCGAGCGCCTGGGCTTCTGGGTGGACATGGACGACCCGTACCGCACCCTCGACGACTCCTACATAGAGAGCGTGTGGTGGGCCCTCAAGACTCTCTACGAGC